>JAZORY010000076.1:0-7895 GCA_045656825.1 Candidatus Avispirillum sp. | reverse complement strand
ACTTGGTAGAGGCGGAAGGGCTTAGTCAGGTAAACGATGAAACAGTCATCATTCAATGGGTGAATAAGGCGATTGCAGAAAACCAAAAGTCTGTCGAGGACTATAAAAAAGGTAAGAAAACTGCCGCAAAGGCTATTATAGGAAAAGCTATGGCGGCATCCTGCGGCAGAGCAAATCCTATAATCGTACAACAACTTATTGAAAGAGAGCTTGAAAAAGCTCTACATATTGTGTAAAAATGTGAATATATATTGACAAAAATTATTAAATGTGTTAATATTATTAAGTTATAGCCGATGGAGGCGCGGTATTGAAAAGTAGCTTTGCGGGAGGTTTGCCCGTGAACGTGAAAGGCAATGCCGCCGAAGTTGAATTTCTCGCAAACCGCGATAATAGGGAAATTCTGCTGGGCCGGTTGCAGAATATGTGCCGGACTGCCACTTGTGTGGAGAGCCATCTTTAGCCTGTAAAGGATGAAGTTTTGCTTTCTTTACAGGCTATTATTATTTTTGTAAATATTTTATATTTTTGGAGGTTTTTATGAATTTCACAAAGATGCTCAGCAAGCTTCTCGTGATCGTACTTGTTCTTGCAATGTTCGGCACGTTTACTTGCTTTGCAACAGATGCTGACGATGCATCCGACGTGTCCGAAGAGATCATCACGATCGGCGCAGAAGAAGCAGAAGAAGCAGAAGAGGAGTATGCATCCAAGTTTGACTCAACTTTCTGGGCGCTTCTTCCTCCCGTAATCGCAATTGTTCTTGCTCTTATCACAAAGGAAGTTTATTCTTCACTCTTTGTTGGTATCCTTTCCGGCGGTGTGCTTTATGCTATTGATGCAGCGGGTAAGTTCAATTTCGAAACAATGTTCAACGCTATCGTAAACTACGGCTTTGTTGCAAACCTTTCGGATTCCTGGAACGTAGGTATTCTTATATTCCTTGTAATTCTCGGTGCTATCGTTGTTATGATGAACCGCGCAGGCGGCAGCCGCGCATACGGTGAATGGGCAGCAACAAAGATCAAGAATCGTCGCGGTGCAAATCTTGCAACATTCGGTCTTGGTGCTCTCATCTTCGTTGACGACTATTTCAACTGCCTCACAGTTGGTAGCGTTATGCGCCCCATCACAGATAAACAGAGAATTTCCCGTGCTAAGCTTGCATATCTTATCGATGCAACAGCTGCTCCTGTCTGCATTATCGCTCCCATTTCTTCTTGGGCAGCTGCAGTAAGCGGAACAGTAGAAGGCGTTAACGGTATTGCTCTCTTTGTTCAGACAATCCCTTATAACCTTTATGCGCTTCTCACAATCGCAATGGTTATCTTCCTTTCCATCACAGGTCTTGACTTCGGACCTATGAAGCGCTTTGAAAAGAACGCTATGGCAGGCGACCTTCACACGTCCGGTGCCGAACAGTTCACAAGCGCTGATGAAGAAAAGGCTAACCCCAAGGGTAAGGTTCTTGACCTTATTATCCCCGTTGTTGTTCTTGTAATCCTCTGCATTGCAGGTATGGTATACACAGGCGGCTTCTTCTCCGGCACAAGCTTTATTGATGCATTTGCAGGTTGCGATGCGGCATACGGTCTTGCGCTCGGTTCTATGGCAGCTCTTGTAATTGACGTTATTTATTTCCTTGCAAGAAGAGTTATCTCCTTCAGAGATTGCATGGATGCTATTCCCGAGGGCTTCAAGCAGATGGTTCCTGCCATCCTCATTCTCACTTTCGCTTGGGGACTTAAGTCTATGACAGGTCTTCTCAATGCAAGCAGCTTCGTTGAAGGTGTGGTAGAAAGCGCAACAGCTCTTCAGATCCTTCTTCCTGTAATTCTCTTCGTTGTTGCTGTTGGCCTTTCTTTCTCCACAGGTACATCCTGGGGAACATTCGGTATCCTTATTCCCATCGTAACAGGTGTGTTTGAGGAGCAGCTTGCAGCAGTAGCTACTGAGGGTGATGCAATTCCCGCTATGGTTATTATCTGTATCTCTGCATGTCTTGCAGGTGCGGTTTGCGGCGACCATTGCTCTCCTATTTCCGATACAACTATCATGGCATCCGCGGGTGCTAAGAGCGACCACGTAAATCACGTTTCAACTCAGCTTCCTTATGCCATGACAGTTGCAGCAGTATGTATGGTTGGTTACGTTCTCGCAGGATTTGTTCAGAACGTATTCGTTGTTCTCGGAGCATCTCTTGCTCTTCTTATTGCAGTTCTCTCAGTGATCTATTTCATCACAAAGAAGAAAGAACAGTAATTAAAAGTTGATAAAAATCGCCAAGGAATTTCCTTGGCGATTTTTTTTTTGAAACAGTCTTGACAATTATATCGCAGTGCGATATAATTTAGGTACGATACATCGCAGTGCGATATATAAGAGGTGTAATAATGGATCAGCATATAAAAAAGGTGTACGTTCCAATGACGGAAACAGCCTTCTATATTCTGCTTTGCCTGAGGGAAGCAAATCATGGCTATGGCGTAGTTCAGGCGGTTGAAAGGATGACGGGCGGTGCGGTAAGACTTGCCCCCGGAACAATGTACGGAAGCCTTTCAAAAATGGAAAAGGATAAGGTTATCCGCTTTGTTTGCGAAGAGGATAAAAGAAAGATATATGAAATAACGGAGCTTGGCAGGGAATTGCTGAGTCTTGAGATCGAGAGAATCGAGAAGCTGTATAAAATAACGCAGGAGATGTGCAAATGAAAACTTTGAAGCAGTTCAGATGGTTTACTATTTATGAATACGAAAAGGAGCAGGAATATCTCCGAGATATGAATAAAAAAGGCTGGCGATTTCTTAAGGTAACCGGATTTGGAACCTATCATTTTGAGGAGTGTGCCCCTGAGGACGTTGTTTATCAGCTTGATTATAATCAGGAGGGTCTTAAAAATAAAGATGAATACGTTCAGATGTTTGCCGATTGCGGTTGGGAGCATCTTCAGGAATATGCGGGATATAGCTATTTCAGAAAGAAGACTTCTGAAATGAACGGTGAAGAGGAGATATTCTGTGATGAGGAATCACGCCTTAAAATGATGGAAAGAGTATTTAAGGGAAGAATGTTGCCTCTCTTGCTGATTTTTTGCTGTGTGCTGATCCCTCAGATGATTTTGAATATAGTGCTTTACCATAACTATATCGTAGCTGCTATTTATGGATTTATAGTTGCAATCTATCTTGCAACCTTCGCTTATTGTGCTAAAAGGTTTATAGACTATAAAAATAATAAAAGATAGAAAAAGCATCGCATCAGCGATGCTTTTTCTATTGACAATAAATATGAGTTGTAGTAAAATAACATACGATATATAACGTTTGTTATACAAGGAGGGCAATATGCCGCCAAAAGTAAAAATAACAAAAGAAGACATAGTGAAGGTCGCAGTTGAAATAGTTCGTGAGCATGGATCAGAAGCTCTCAATGCAAGAAACATTGCAAAAGTATTAAACTGTTCAACTCAGCCCATATTTTCAAATTTTGAAAATATGGATCAATTGAAGCTTGCAGTAGTTTCTGAGGGAATGGCTATTTTTAGCGATTATATGAATCGTGAGATAGAAAAGGGTAAATATACTGCATATAAGGCAAGCGGTATGGCGTATATCCGCTTTGCAGCAGAGGAAAAGGAGCTTTTTAAGCTGCTTTATATGCGAGATAGAAGTAATGAGAGCGAATCTTATGACAATCACTTGTATGATCAGATGACGGATATGGTCAAAGATAACGTTTTAGTGGAGGATGATGCGGCAAAGCTGTTTCATCTTGAAATATGGGCTTTTGTCCATGGTATAGCCGTTATGCTGGCTACAAGCTATCTTCAGCTTGATTATGATCTGATCAGTAAAATGCTAACTGATACGTATATGGGCCTTAAGGGGCAATTTGAGGGAGTGTGAAAATGGAAGCAATAAGAATCGAGGCCTTAAGAAAGGTATATAAAGACGTTTGTGCAGTTGATGATCTTGATCTGATTATTGAAAAGGGTGAGCTGTTTTCTCTTCTTGGAATAAACGGAGCAGGGAAAACGACAACCATAAGGATACTGTGCGGCCTGACGGAAGCCACTAGTGGAGAAGCGTATATAAACGGAAAAAGCGTTAAGTCTCATAGTGCTGAGGTAAAAAGAATGATAGCTGTTTCTCCTCAGGAAACGGCGGTTGCACCTGGGCTGAGTGCAAAGGAAAATTTGCAGCTTATGTGTGGTGCTCACGGTTTTGATGCTGAGAAAAGCAGAAATAAAATTGAAGAGCTTAGCGAGCAGTTTGGTCTGTCGGAGATAATGAATAAAAAGGCGGGAAAGCTTTCAGGAGGCTGGAAGCGTCGCCTTAGTATTGCCATGGCGCTTATAAGTGAACCTGAGGTGCTTTTTTTGGACGAACCAACCCTTGGGCTTGACGTAATAGCCAGAAGTGAGCTGTGGGATATAATCAGGTCTATGAAGGGCAAGGTAACTATTGTTCTAACAACTCATTATATGGAGGAGGCGGAGAATTTGTCCGATAGAGTGGGTATTATGAAAAGCGGAAAACTTCTTGCTTGTTCAACAGTGCAGGAGATAAAGAAACTTGCATCAACAGAAAGCTTTGAGGAAGCCTTTGTTCGTATAGTGAAGGGGGAATCAAAATGAAAATGCTGAATTTTGCAAACAGAAATATAAAGGAGATACTGCGAGATCCTCTTAATTTGTTTTTTGGTCTGGGGTTTCCGCTTGTACTTATTTTTCTTCTTTCAGCCATTCAGGCAAACGTTCCTGTAAGTCTCTTTGACATAGCTTCTCTTGCTCCGGGTGTAACGGTGTTTGGGCTGTCTTTTATGACCTTGTTTTCTGCAACTATTATTTCAAAGGACCGTGGTTCCTCGCTCCTTGAAAGGCTTTATACAACGCCTATGACCCCTGCGGATTTTATCTTGGGCTATGCACTTCCAATAATTCCGATTTCTATGGCACAGAGCGTTATTTGTTATATAGCAGCGTTCATTCTCGGTCTTGAAATCAGCTTGAACGTATTGGTAGCAGTCGTTTTGATAATTCCCGTATCCATTCTGTATATTTCCATGGGGCTTCTTTTTGGAAGCTTGCTGAATGATAAGCAGGTTGGCGGAGTGTGTGGCGCTCTTCTCACGAATCTTTCTGCCTGGCTTTCGGGGATTTGGTTTGATCTTGAGCTTGTTGGAGGAGCTTTTCAGAAGATAGCATATGCGCTTCCTTTTGTTCATGCAGTTGAGCTGGAGAGAGCCGTGATTGGAGGAAACTTTGGAGAAATTCTTCCCCATCTTTTGTGGGTTGTTGGATACAGCGCGGTAATTCTGGTGTTGGCTGTGTTGACTTTTCTGAAACAAATGAAGAAATAAAAAGAAGCCTCAAGCTTTCAAGCTTGAGGCTTTTTATATTACAGTAAGAACTTAAGGAATCCGATAGCGCCGTAGCTTGCAAGAGTCATAATAACGCCTGCTGTCATAACGCCGAGAAAGATTGCGGGGACGGATTTTTTCATTCTCATATCAAGCATTGCTGCAACGAGAGCTCCTGTCCAAGCACCTGTGCCGGGGAGGGGAAGAGCAACGAAAACGTAAAGTCCAAATGTTGCATATTTAAGAACCTTGGATTTGTTTTTTTCAGCTTTTTCTTCAACCCAGATTGCAATTTTATCAAGCTTGGGAACCTTTTTCATCCAATGGAGAATATGTCTGATGAAAAGGAGAATAAAGGGAACGGGGATCATATTTCCCACAACGCTGATTATGTAGTTTGTGTAAAAGGGAATATTGAGTGCGGCACCCATAGGGATAGCTCCGCGAAGCTCAATTATCGGCACCATGGAGCAAAGAAAAACGTACAGAATGTTTTTGATATTCATAATTTTAAGTTCCTTTGTTTTGTTGTCGAATTATCTATTATATTGTATATCAGTTTATATTCAAAGTCAAGTTAAGTTTAAGTTAAATAATCAGAGACTACCGCCCATAAATACGAAAAGTACAACAAGGCAGAGGGCGATTATTATAAGAGAAAGCACAATAGTTGCGATGGTGTTTCCTTTTTTCTTTTCACTATGTCTGTCGCTTGTTTTAACGAGCTTTGTAGCCTTTATAGCTGTGGTAACGGGCTTGTAAAGCAAAAGCACAAGAGACGCGTTAAGAATTGATTTAGTGAGGTTAAAAGGAAGCAGAAGCGTTGGAATAAGTCCCTTGACCATATCAAGAGAAACTCCCATATAATAAGGAGTGATAAGAAGATTTGCCGCCATCATAACGGAAACGGTGGCTATAACGGAGAGTATAAGACCGATAACAGCTCCGCAAAGTTTTCTTTTGTGCTTATAAACAAGAGGAGCAACGGAGGCAAAAACTGCGCTTGAAAGGAAGTTCATAATGAGTCCGTAAACTCCTGTATCGCTTATGGAAATAAACTCAAGGAGTGCAACAACAGCCGCCATAGCAACGCCTGCAAGGGGACCGAAGAACATAGCTCCTATTGTCATAAATGCATCTTTTAAGTCGAACGTGAGGAATGAAACGTTAATGCGGAAGAACATTCCGATGTAAGCAACAGCACAGAACAGTGCAATTGCAACCAATTTTTTTGTTTTTTCAAGAGTATTTGTTTTCATAAAAAAAGCCCCTTTCAAAAAGGGGGAACAATATACCTTGCGTATAAGCAAGGCTGATATCTTTTAACATCCGGACTATAACCGTCGGTACAGGATTTTCACCTGTTCAGCTCCGAAAAGGAGGTCGCGGACTATCACCGCCGGTAAGGATTTGCACCATTCCCCAAAGATAATATCAATATATGGTTTATCCCGGAGCTGTTACACTCCGGGATAAATATATTAACTATTTAAGTTAATTATGCAAGGATTTCAGCAACAACGCCGGAACCAACTGTTCTACCACCCTCACGGATAGCGAAACGGAGACCCTTCTCGATAGCGATAGGTGTGATAAGCTCAACTGTCATATCTACGTTATCGCCAGGACGGCACATGTCTGTACCTTCGGGAAGTGTGATTGTACCTGTAACGTCTGTTGTTCTGAAGTAGAACTGAGGTCTGTAACCAGAGAAGAAGGGCTTCTGACGTCCGCCTTCCTTTTCTGTAAGAACGTAAACCTGACCAACGAACTTTGTGTGGGGGTTTACGGAGCCGGGCTTACAAAGAACCTGACCTCTTTCGATCTCGTTCTTAGCTACACCACGGAGAAGAGCACCGATGTTGTCACCAGCTTCAGCCTGGGGAAGAAGCTTGTGGAACATTTCAACACCTGTAACAACAGTTGTCTTTCTCTCTTCTGTAAGACCGATGATTTCAACTGTATCGGATACCTTAACTGTACCACGCTCAACTCTACCTGTTGCAACTGTACCACGACCGGAGATGGAGAATACGTCCTCTACGGGCATAAGGAAGTCAAGGTCAGACTTTCTTTCAGGTGTGGGGATGTATTCGTCAACAGCAGCCATGAGTTCCTGGATAGGAGCGTAAGCAGCGTCGGAAGCATCGTTAGCAGCATCGAGAGCCATACGAGCAGAGCCCTTTACGATCGGAATATCGTCGCCGGGGAAGTCGTACTCGGAAAGGAGCTCACGGATTTCCATCTCAACGAGCTCGAGAAGCTCTTCGTCGTCAACGAGGTCGCACTTGTTCATGAATACTACGATTGCAGGAACGCCAACCTGACGAGCGAGAAGGATGTGCTCACGTGTCTGCTGCATAGGACCGTCGGAAGCTGCTACAACGAGGATAGCACCGTCCATCTGAGCTGCACCTGTGATCATGTTCTTAACATAGTCAGCGTGTCCGGGGCAGTCAACGTGTGCGTAGTGACGAGCGTCTGTCTCGTACTCAACGTGTCTTGTGTTGATTGTGATACCACGAGCTCTTTCT
>JAZORY010000075.1:0-21421 GCA_045656825.1 Candidatus Avispirillum sp. | reverse complement strand
ACGCTATCTTAAAAACAATCTATCATCCCACCGCCTGTATCTGCGGAGAATATCAGCTCCCCGAAAACCTAAAGCGGTTCTTTGCGGGTAAAGAGAAAAAGGCAGCATCTTCCTGCTGCTGCGGTACATCCAATTGTTGTTGATTCAAAAAACGGAGGTAATATATAATGGCACTGTTTAACTTTGGCAAAAAGAAAGAAGTAAAGAAAGAAACCGGTTGCTGCTGCGGCAGCACTGCACCCAAGGCAGAAGAGATCGGCTGTTGCTGTGGCTCTGCGCCCAAGGCAGAGAATACTTGCTGCTGCGGTAAGAACACCATCAAGGTTCTGGGTTCCGGCTGCAAGAACTGCCACGATCTGTATGAAGCATCCAAGACTGCGGTACAGAATCTGGGTCTTGCAATCGAAGTCGAGTATGTGTCTGATATGGAGAAGATCATGAAGTATGGCGTTATGAGTATGCCTGCTTTGGTGGTCAATGAGAAGGTAGTTTCCATGGGCAAGGTCCTGAAGGCCACCGATGTAGAGAAACTGCTGCACAAATTGGGTTTCTGATATGAAGAAAGTTGCCTTTATTTGCGTCCATAATTCCTGCCGCAGCCAGATCGCGGAGGCACTGGGAAAGAAACTGGCATCTGATGTGTTTGAAAGCTATTCTGCCGGTACAGAAACAAAGCCACAGATCAACCAAGACGCTGTCCGTCTGATGAAGCAAGTCCATGGTATTGATATGGAAGCAACTCAGTACAGCAAACTCCTGTCTGGCATCCCGGAGGTAGATGTGGTCATCACTATGGGCTGCAATGTCCAGTGTCCGTTCCTGCCTTGTTCCCATCGGGAGGACTGGGGCCTGGAAGATCCCAGTGGAAAAGAAGATAAGGCATTTCTGGAAACCATTCGCTTGATCGAAGAAAAAGTGCTGGATCTGCGTAATCGTCTGGCATAGAGTATTCATGCCTGTCATTATATGGTTTCATTCCCACGGTTAGGGTTTCAAATCCAAGTGAAACCTTTTGAAACCCTATGAAACCGTATCATTTTTATCAACTGTTGCCAAATAAAAAAGGACGCCTATGCGTCCTTTTTTATTTTTAGATTAGGAATGTATATCTATTTACAACTCCCACCTTAAAATGCTATAATCAAATTAACAAAGCACTCAAAGGAGCTTATTATGCTTTACGAACTTCCAAAGCTTCAATCCCGCATGGCAAGTGCAGAAAATCCAACAGGCGAAAAATCTATGGGTGGTTTTGCAAATGGTGGCAAAAAAGGTTCTCCCTGTGTTCAGTGGGTAAAGCCAGGTCAGGTTGTTACCCTCCTTGACGTTCAGGGCAGCGGCACTGTTCGCCACATTTGGCTCACCTTCCCTCCATATCACCCCGACCTTTATCGAGGTCTTGTTATCCGTATGTACTGGGACGGGCAGGAGCAGCCCTCCGTGGAGGCTCCCGTTGGCGACTTTTTCGGCATCGCTCACATGAGATATCGCAAAATGAGCACCGAGCTTACGTCCTTTCAGCCAAGCAACGGGCTTAACTGCTTTATCCCCATGCCATTCAAAAAATCTGCTCGAATTACTGTGGAAAACGATTCAAACCGAACATTCTCCGTTCTCTTCTATCAGGTTGACTTCACCTTAGGAGACGAACACCCCGAGGATATCGGATATTTCCACGCCCAGTTCCGCCGCTCAAACTGCCATCCCTACCATGAGGACTACGTTATCCTCGACGGCATCAAGGGACGCGGACGATATCTGGGTACTGTTCTCGGCGTTCGAAGCGTTTGCCTTCCTGAACAGTGGTGGGGCGAAGGCGAGGTTAAGATGTATTTTGACGGGGAAACTCAGCCCACAATTTGCGGAACAGGCGCTGAAGACTACGTTGGCTGCGCCTGGGGACTTGATGAATGTTTCACTCCCACACAGGGCTGTGCTGTCTGCGACAGAAAAAACAATCTTTTCTCATTTTATCGTTGGCACACCTACGATCCCATCTGCTTTGACGAATCAATCAAGGTTACTATTATGCAAATGGGATATGGAGAAGCCGAAGAAGCTCGACTTAAGCTTGGTGAAAACTTCGTTTCATATCCGGCAGCAGGAGCAGACGACGATTTCTGCTATTACGACAGAAGCGACGACTATTGCTCCGTGGCTTACTGGTATCAGACACTTCCCACGATGCCCTTCCCACCCTTTCCTTCAAAGGAGGAACGATGGAGGGATATCCCCGAGGAAAATAAAACAGCAGAAAGAAATGACATATAAAAACAAGGCGGGAAACCCGCCTTGTTTTTTACTTTTCTTCAATATACGCCTTAATAAGTCTCCAGGTTCCTTCCATTCCGACCTTATGAGTTCTCTCATAGCCGTGCGAAGCATAAACTCCCATACCGATCAATGCAAATCTTGTATCAAGTCCTGCTCTGATTGCCGCTTCGGCATCGGAGCCGTATGCAGGATAGATATCAACTGCATAATCGATATTCTCTGCTTTACAAATTGAAATAAGTTTGGAAACCATTTCATAATTATAAGGAGCACAGCTATCCTTTGCGCAGACAGAAACCTTTTGCTCGGAGCCGCTCAGTCCGTCGCCCACGCAGCCCATATCAACTGCAATAAGAGTATCCGCATTTTTATTCACCAACATTGATGCGCCAAATCCCATTTCCTCGTTGGCAGAAAAATGGAGAGATATCTTTTTATCCGTTTTAAGCTCGCCTGCGTTCTTTGCAAGATAAAGAAGAACTGCCGCTCCTGCCTTATCATCAAGGAAGCGGCTCTTAATATAGCCTGACTCCGTTATTACAAGGCGGGGATCTACTGCAACAATATCTCCAACCTCGATGCCCATATCAATAACGTCGTCCTTACTGCTGACTGCATAGTCCAGAAGAACCTCAACGCTGTCAAAGCTTCTCTTTGTTTCATCGTATGATCTGTTAACGTGAGTGGAGGCGTTTTTCAGCTGAATTGTTCCCGTATACACTCTTCCGTCTCTTGTATAAACCTTACAATTTTCACACTCAACGTTATTTGCATTAAGCGCACCAAGGGGAGTGATATTAAGGCGGCCGCATCCGCTTATTTCCTTAACCATTGCGCCCAGAGTGTCCATATGAGCTGTCAAAATAAGATTTTCTCCATCGCCCTCTGTTATATCGCAATAAACGCCGCCAACCTTACAGCGCTGAGGCTTGAAGCCTAAATCACAGAGAAAATTATACACATAGTCTTCTGCTTTTTTAGTATATCCGATAGGGCTATCTATTGCCATTATATTTTCTAAAATGCTATACATTTCGTTAATATTGCTCATATTCCACCTCGTGTTTTAACGTTATATTTATTGTAGCACCCGCGCCTTTGTATGTCAACGAAAAAAGCACTCCCGAAGGAGTGCTTTTATTATTATTCAACTGAGATAACGTAGCTATAAACGGGCTGTCCGCCGCAGATTGCCATAACCTCTGCATCGGGATATTTCGCCTGGAATATCTCAACGATGTCGCCTGCCTGATCCTCATCGGCATCCTCGCCGTAGTATACAGTTACAGCAACTGCATCCTCGTTTTCGATATAGTTTGCGAGCTCCTTAATGCAAGTCTTTCTGTTATAATTACAGCATTTAATCTTACCGTTAAGAAGTCCGAGAGTTTCGCCCTCGTGGATCTCTGTTCCATCAATTTCAGTATCTCTTACCGCATAGGTTACGCTGAGGGTTGTTACCATGCTAACCATTTCTGTCATAGCGGCAACGTTTGCTTCTTTATCCGCATCGGGATCAAAAGCAAGCATTGCAGAAACGCCTTCGGGAACAGAAACTGTTTTGAGAACAACGACCTCTCTGCCCTCTGCAACCTTTGCTGCCTGCTCGCTTACCATAATAATGTTCTTATTATTGGGAAGAACGAACACGATTTCAGCAGGTGTTGCTTCAACAGCGGAAAGAATATCCTCTGTGCTGGGATTCATTGTCTGGCCACCTGTTACCACAACGTCAGCGCCGAGGTCATTAAACAGAGCCTCAAAGCCTTCGCCTGCTGAAACGGAAACAAAGCCGTATTTCTTAGTTATTTCAACAGGACCGCTGGGAGCAGCTTCAGCCTCAGGGGCTTCGCCCGCGCCCTCAGACAAGTTGGAGTGTTGCTCCTTCATATTCTCAATCTTTACTGTATAAAGAGAACCATATTTGAGAGCTTCTGTTATAACCTTACCGGGCTCGTTTGTGTGAACATGAAGCTTGATTATCTCGCTGTCATCAACAAAAACAACGCTATCGCCCATACCACCGATATATTTATGCAAATCAGATGCTGTTTCCTCGCCCTGATATTTTGCGCTCTTTGTTACGATACACTCTGTGCAGTAAGCAAATTTGATATCCTCTGTATTAAAGGATTCAAAATTAGCAGAGGATGACTTCGCATTTGTAGACTCAGCAGCTGTTATGGGATTTCCCTCAACTGCCGCAACCATACCCTCAAGAGCTGTTACAAAGCCATATCCACCTGAGTCAACAACGCCTGCCTGCTTAAGAACAGGAAGCATTTCAGGAGTTTTATCAAGAGTTTCCTTTGCAGCAGTAAGCATAAAGGCAAAGAGAGCGTTCATATCTGTGATGACACCGTTATTAAGCGCCTCCTCAGCTGTTTCGCCCATAACTCTCATAACTGTGAGAATCGTTCCCTCTGTGGGATTCATTACCGCCTTATACGCTTCGGAAACACCCTTTTTGATACCGCGGACAACGTCCTCCATATCAGCCTCTTCGTTCTTGGCCCAAGCGTTACCGATACCTCGAAAGAAAAGCGAAAGAATAACGCCGGAGTTTCCTCTTGCTCCGCGAAGCATAAGGTTTGCCGCCTTCTGAGCAGTTTCGCCGAGAGTTCCGTCAAAGTTTTTGAACTCGCCTCTGACGCCGCTCATTGTCAGGCTCATATTAATACCTGTATCACCATCGGGAACAGGAAATACGTTAAGGTTATTTACAGTTTCTTTATTATTTTCAAGTGAACAAGCAGCGCTTATCACCATATCGCGATACATATTACCGTTAATAATCATATCTGCTACCCTTTGAAAATCAATTTTTTATAATTCCTGATTATCTCTCGTTACCAAGGAAGAAGAGGGCAAGAACGCCGGGGCCTGCATGTGCTCCGATAACTGCTCCTACGTATCCTATTTCAATTCTCTTGGGATTATACTTTTCACGGATCATATCTGCAAGATAGTTTGCATCATCTTCGCAATCACCATGGCTGATGAAAACGATCTGCTCCGAAAGATCTCCTTTACCGGTTTCTGCAATCTTGCTGCAAAGCGCCTGTATAGAAGGCTTTCTGCCTCTTGCCTTTGCTACGTTTATAAGATGACCGTCGTTATCAACGTGAAGAACGGGTTTGATTGAAAGCATTGATCCCACAACGGCAGTTGCAGCAGAAACTCTGCCTCCGCGCTTAAGATGATGGAGATCATCTACTGTGAACCAATGGCTGATATTGAGCTTATTTGCTTCAAGCCAATCACGAACCTCTTCAATTGACTTTCCTTCATCGCGAAGCTTAGCTGCATAATACACGATAAGGCCCTGACCAAGAGAAGCGCAAAGAGAGTCTACCGTGATGATTTTTCTATCAGGATATTTTTCTGAAAGCTCTTCTGCTGCCAGCTTTCCTGTCTGTGCTGTGCTGGAAAGGCCTGAAGAAAATGCAATATAAAGAACGTCTTTTCCTTCTGCAACGTGCTTTTCCATCGCGCTGAGAGCGCCATCAAGGTTTACTGCGGAAGTTGTTGCAGTTTTTCCTTCGCGAAGACTATTATAGAAACCCTTAATATTTAATTCATTGCCGGGAATATACTCTCCCCCATCAACAGATACTGTGAGGGGAACTACGTCTACGTTAAGCTCCTGCACAAGCTCAGGTGTGAGGTCGCAGGATGAATCAGTTAACAAAACAAAGTTGCTCATATTATTCTCCCTTTCAATATGTCTAAATTACACACTTTTCCAACATACTAATTTAGTATAGCATATTTTCCAAACAACTGTCAATGTTTTTATGAATATGTGCTATTGTTTTTACATAAAATTAAGATTCTATCCACTATTTTCTACATTTTATATAATAAAGCAGCGCCGGTTTTATTCCTATAAAATATTATATCAACACACTTATATTTTATCCATTCGACACAGTTTCATTTTTCAATAGTCAACAATTTGATGATTACAAAACAAAAAAGGCACCTTTCGGTGCCTTTTTTATTTGATTAGAACGTATCAACTGTCTTCTTGTTGCCGCCGATGTAGTCGCGCTCAAGACGAAGAATACCGTTATCCATACGGAAGATTCTGTCTGCCTTGTCTGCGATTGCAAGGTCGTGAGTAACCATGAGAAGTGTCTGTCCTCTTGTTTCTCTGATCTTGAGAAGAAGGCTAAGAACTTCGTCCGCATTCTTACGGTCAAGGTTACCGGTAGGTTCGTCCGCGAACAGCATCTGAGGATTGTTGATAAGCGCACGTGCGATAGCAACTCTCTGACACTGACCACCGGAAAGCTCACTGGGAAGGTGGTGGAGACGCTCGGAAAGACCGAGGCACTCTACAAGCTCACGAAGGGATTCCTGATAGGAAGCATCTGCCTTGTTACACATTACTGTGGGAAGGAGGATGTTTTCAAGAGCTGTAAACTGAGGAACAAGGTTATGCTTCTGATAAATGAAGCCCATCTTTTCGCCTCTGAACTTACCAAGCTCATCGGGACCCATCTTTGTGATTTCTTCATTATCGATAAGGATACGACCTGCATTTGCCTTGTCAAGACCTGCACAGATGTGGAGGAATGTGGACTTACCGGAACCGGAGGAACCGATGATAGCAACGAACTCGCCCTTTTCGATCTTAATGTTAGCACGGTTTACTGCTGTGATAACAGATTCAGACTGTCTATACTGTTTAATAACGTTTTCGGTCTGAAGCATATATTCAATTTCTTTTCTTGCCATTTGTTGATCCTTTCTGTTGCGGATATCCGCACAATCATTTAGTTATATTCAGTTATTCCAATTAGTCGTCATCACGAACTACGTTCTGGATAGCATAGCGATGCTTGAAGTAGCTCTTAAAGGGAATGTATACGGAGAGGAATCCGCATGCAACGGACATTACTACGGCAATTACGAGTGCGTACCAAGGCATATAGAACGTATATCTTACGTATTCATATGTGAAGTTAGGTACTACAACGTTATATACGTAGAACATTGCATAGCTTGCTATGTAGCTAAGCAGGATACTTACGATAAATGACATAATAGCCATACTCAAGCCACCAAGCAGGTAGATTGTGCGTACGTCGCTTTCAGTTGCACCCATTGACTGAATGATATTGAACTCTTTTTCTCTCTTGAGATAGTAGTTTGTCTGAGAGAAGAACCAGATGATAGGTGAAATGCAAAGAATAAGAACTGAGATTACAATATAGAGCTGGCTGTAATGCTTATCCTCTGTGATAGCATTTTCAGTGTTCTGCTCAAGGTCGATGATCTTTACGGAACCGATCTTAGCATCGCCGCTTTCTGCGGGGATATCACGAAGCTCAGACGCGATGAATCTTGTCTGTTCGATTGTAAGATCAGGATTTGTATAGATATTGAGCTGTGTTGCAAGGGGCTCCTTGCCTGTTACCTTCTGATATGCATCATTGAGCATATATACGGGAACACTACCGGAGGGAATATCCTTAACAACTGCACATACTACAAATTCTGTGTACTCGTACTCATAGTTTTTAATCTGACGGCGGAGCAGGTTCTTACCTGTAAGGTTGGAATCTACTGTTGTAATCTGATTCACGTAAGTACTGAGTGCGATTGTATCGCCTACGTTGAAGTTGTATGTTTTGATATTGGATGTTGAGTCGCCTACGATAACGTACTGTGTGTTCTTATCGCTCTTGAGGATCTGGCTGGGATCACCCTCAACCTCATACTGCTCAAGGAATGAAAGAAGGTCGCCTGCATTATCAGGGTCAACAGCCTTATAAAGAACTTCGTTTGTTACCTTAAGGCTTCCGTTTCCGTAATAGGGTGTGTATGCATCCTTATCGTTATATACGAAGGGACCTGTTGCACCAAGCTTAACGTCTCTCGCGCTTACAAGCATAAAGGACTTGATATATCTTGCTTCTGTTACGGGAGTCTGCTTATAATCTTCATCCTCTTCAACAGCCTTTGAGTTACCTGTGATCTCGATACCTGTGATAGCCTTGAAGCCTTCAACGTCTTTGTATTCAGGATACTTTTCAACAAATGCATCATTGATGGACTGGATATCAGCACTGAGAAGGCTATCATATCCAAGATAAGAATGATCGTAGTTGATCGTCATCTGATACTGAGGACGGGGATATTCAATATCTGTTGTATAGATATTGGAAAGATACAAGCCGCAGATGAAGAGCGCACAGAACGCAATAGCGGAAGAAAGAAGCTGGATATTATACTTTCTGAATCTCCAGATAGAATAAAGCTCATACTGGAGGGGGAACTTCTTACCAAGAAGGTTGAAGCTCTTTCTGGGGGATGTGATAAGGTTGGAGTTGTCTTCTGTGATGATAAGTGCCATAGGCTGACGCATACTTGTGAGTCGCATAGGCATTACAACAGAAACTGCTACTACAACCAAGCTGAAGAGGAATACACCAAGGAATACAACTGCATTAAACGTGAATGCAAATCCGGAAGGTGCATAAATAAGGTAAACGATCAGAGTGGATGCAAGAACTGCGGGCACGAACATAACGAGCATAATTACGAACAGCTCCCAGAACGCCGTACCAAACAGCATCTTAAAGTCTGCACCGAACGTCATATAAACGCCGTATGTAAACTTATACTGGTTCATTCTGATGTTATAAATTGCTGTGAGAAGGAAAATAGACAGAACAAGAAGCACTGCTGTGATTACCCAGAACGTGTTGTTGTTTGAATCAACTCTATCGTTGTAATCAAGAAGCATTGTTGTCTTTGTCTCGAAGCTTACGTCATCTTCCTCAATGGAGGCAAGAACGTCGATATAGTTCTTCTTGAAGTCCTTGTAGTACTTCTCTACCAGTGCAGAGTCCTCAAGGTTCTTTTCCTTACCAAAGCGGATATAAACGTCGTATACCTCTTTGTTATCAAACTCATTGATGCGCTGCTCTGTATCAACGATTACGTACAGCTGCTTCTGCTCATCAAATACACCGTTGGGGCCCTTATAGTCAGCAAGGTATGTATACTGAGAAAGGGTGAGGTTATGGATCTCGTAGTGATAGTCAACTTTGATCTTTTCGCCTGTTTCCTCATCAACCTCGTCAAGCTCAAGCTTCTGCTCCTGCTTGATCTGCTGATATTCAACAGAGTTGTTGTTGATCGCAGAGATCGCCATCATACCGAAAAGAAGCTGAATAATGAAGATAGCAGCAAAGAAACAGCAATACTGCTTGAAGTTGAAGAACACGCTCTTCCACGCGATTTTTACGTTACGCGACAGATATTCCCAAATTCTTTCTAACATTGTTCTTGGGAGCCGCAATGAAATGCGACACCATCCTCCTTGAATATTTTTCCGTGCTCGCACGGGGAACCGTCGGAAAGAGAAACTCTTTCCCACAATTATTCTTTATATATTATAGCATGGATTATAGAAAAATGTAGCATATTTTATGAACAAAATATAACAAATTTATTTCCAAAACGCGCCGTTTTTTCTAACAACTGTGCAATTAGCACAACATTTACATCATCTGGTGTGCATTATAGCTAAATTTACGCCAAAAGTTGTTAATCACTTATATTTTATTATTAACAATTTTGTTCACAATTTCATTTATAAATATGAACAAATTTATTTATTCTGCGCTCTTGACCTTTTGCCCCAAGTAGTATAAAATTATTAGGTAAAGCTATGGAATCAAAGGAGGCCTTAATGAACTTCAAGAAAAACGAAAAATACGCTTCTCTTGCCTTCTATTCATTTCTGACAGTTTGTGCTTGCGCCATAGTTATTTTTGCTCTGGTAAATTTCAGCCACGTGCTTGGTTTTTTATCAAAGACAGCAAAGGTGCTCGCGCCCTTCACTTACGGCTTTATTATAGCTTATCTTTGCAATCCCATAATGGTTTTCTACGAGAAAAAGCTTTTCTCGTTCAAAAAATCAGGAAAGGATATGCACAAGCCAAGAAGAGCGCTTTCGCTTACGTTGGCAATGCTGACCGGCGCCGCTCTTATCTCCGTGGTTCTGTACACAGTGATCCCTCAGATAATCGCCAGCTATGAAGAGCTTGGCAGCCAGCTGAATAATTACATCAGAAACCTTCAAACCTTTGCAGACAGCTTCGTCAAGGACCATTCCGACGCTCTGCTTGGCACTCAATATAACAATTTAACTCAGCTGCTCAACGCTTATGACATTTCATTCAGCTTTGAAAAGCTTCTCACCTACTCCTACTCCATTCTTACCGTCGGAGCTGATTATCTTATCAACTACGGAGGAAAATTTGTAGGCGGAGTTACAAACGGACTGATCGGAATCATCATCGCAGTTTATTTCCTTTTTTCAAAGGAAAAGCTTTCGGCACAGATCAAAAAGGTTTTGAACGCTTTTCTTAACAGGAAAAATTATCTCAACTGTATTCGTCTGGCAAGATTCACTCACAAGACCTTCGGTGGATTTATTATAGGAAAAATTCTTGACTCAATCATCATCGGCGTTCTTACGTTTATAGTTCTGCTGATATGTAAAATCCCTTATTATCCGCTTGTTGCTGTTATCGTGGGAGTTACAAACATTATTCCCTTCTTCGGCCCCTTTATAGGAGCCATTCCCAGTGCTTTTATTATTTTTATAGCATCACCCTCAAAGGCGCTTTGGTTTATCCTTATTATAATTATAATCCAGCAGCTTGACGGAAACGTTATCGGCCCAAAAATCCTTGGCGACTCTATCGGCACAAGCGCTCTTTGGGTAATTATATCAATTACAGTCTGCGGTGGTTATTTCGGATTTGCAGGTATGCTTCTCGGCGTTCCCGCAACAGCTATTCTCTACGTTCTCTTCAAGCAGCACGTTGAGAAAAGGCTTCGCCACAAAAACAATCCCGTTAACACAGAGTTCTACAAAAACGACCCGCCGCTCGAAAACATCGTGGATCCCCATCTGGTGCTTATCGACCGCGACACTCCCGTTCCCGAGCCCACTATCGAGGACGACGTGGATCCCATACCCGAGTCCCCTAAAAAGAAGATAAATATTAATCTTAATACATTGAAGAAATACAATTTGAAGAAAGGTAGCAAAAAATGAAAAAGCTTTTCACATCCGAGTCCGTAACAGAAGGACATCCCGATAAAATCTGCGATAAAATCTCCGACGCAGTTCTCGACGCTATTCTCGCAGAGGATCCCGCCGCAAGAGTTGCTTGCGAAACCTTTGCAACAACAGGCCTTGTAAACGTTATGGGCGAGATCACAACGACAGCTTACGTTGACATCCCCACAATCGTTCGCGAAACTGTTCGCGAGATCGGCTACGACCGCGCTAAATACGGCTTCGACTGCGATACATGCGGCGTTCTCAGCTCTATTCACGAGCAGAGCCCCGACATCGCTATGGGCGTTGACCTTTCAGCTGAGGCAAAGGCAGGCGAAACAGACGCAGATACAGGTGCAGGCGACCAGGGTATGATGTTCGGCTTTGCTTGCGACGAAACTCCCGAGCTTATGCCCCTCCCCATCTCCCTTGCTCATAAGATGGCTATGCTTCTTACTGAGGTTAGAAAGAACGGAACTCTCTCTTACCTTCGTCCCGACGGTAAAACTCAGGTTACAGTAGAATACGACGGAGACAAGCCCGTTCGCGTTGACACAGTTGTTGTTTCCACTCAGCACGACTCCGAGGTTACTCTCGAGCAGATCAGAGAGGATATCAAGAAGCACGTTATCCTCCCCATCGCAGGATATATGATGGACGAGGAAACAATCATCCACGTTAACCCCACAGGTCGTTTCGTTATCGGCGGCCCTGCAGGCGATACAGGTCTTACAGGAAGAAAGATCATCGTTGACACATACGGCGGATACGCTCGTCATGGCGGCGGCGCTTTCTCCGGCAAGGACCCCACAAAAGTTGACCGCTCCGCTGCATATATGGCTCGTTACATCGCAAAGAACGTTGTTGCATCCGGCGTTGCTTCCAAGTGTGAGGTTCAGCTTGCATACGCTATCGGCGTTGCTCAGCCCGTTTCCCTTATGATCGATACGTTCGGCACAGGTAAGGTTTCCGAATCTGCTATTGCTGACTACATCAGCGCAAACGTTGATATGCGTCCCGCTTCCATCATCAGCCGATTCAACCTCCGCAGCCCCATCTACAAGCAGCTCGCTGCTTACGGTCATATGGGTCGTGAGGATCTCGACATCGCTTGGGAAAAGACAGACATCGCAGACTCCATCAAGGCTGCTCTGCTTTAATCAAACCACAAAGCGCACACCAAAGGTGTGCGCTTTTATACGATCAAAAAAGGTTGGCTAAAAAGCCAACCTTTTTTAATTACTTTTTAACTACAACGCCTGCAAACCAACCGTTTTCGCGGAGCTCATCATGGAGCTTGAGTCCTGCAGCATCAAGAGCAGCAACAACCTCTTCAGCTCTTTCAGTGATGATACCTGAAACGATAAGATATGCATCGTCTGCAAGATATGCGCTAACGTCGGGAGCCATTCTTATAATAACGTCAGCTACAATATTTGCACAGCAGATATCATAACCTCCGTCAATCTTAGGCACCTGACGAAGAAGATCGGAAACCTCAGCCTTCACATTAGGTGTTTCGTTGATCTCAGCGTTCTCATTTGCAATACGAACGGAAACGGGATCGATATCGCAAGCAAAGCAATCACCTGCGCCGAGCTTAGCCGCGCAGATAGCCAGAATACCGCTTCCGCAGCCTACGTCAAGCATCTTATCACCGGGAGTGATATACTTTTCAAGAAGCGCCGCGCAAAGACGTGTTGTTTCATGAGTGCCCGTGCCAAACGCCATACCGGGATCCATAAGCACTACAAGCTCATCCTCTGTCTTTTCATACTTTTCCCAAACGGGAACGATAACGATTCTGTTACCTGTTTTAATGGGCTTATAGTACTGCTTCCAGGAGTCTGCCCAGTCCTCCTCGTTTACTCCAACACATTCAACTGTTGCAGGAATACCAAGATCTGCAAATCTCTGACGGATAAATCCCTCAGACTCCGCAGGACTCTTCTCTGCCGCGATAAATACAGAAACAGATGCAACCGTTCTGTCGCGAGCGAGAAGCTCCTCGTCAATAAGATCACCGTAAACTCCGTCAAGGTCTCTCTCAACGTCGGAATAGTCTTCAATCATAAGAGAGTTATCTACCATTCCCATTACGGCACAAAGATCGTTTAAGTATTTGTTTTCGGCAGTCGCCTTAATCTGAATCCAGCTATCCATTATTGTCAATCCTTCTTAAAGAATTTTTTCATAAAGCTATCTTTTTTAGCATGATTATTTCTGCCGCATGCCTCGTCGAACTGGCGGAGAATTTCCTTCTGCTTATTATTAAGCCCCTTGGGCACTTCAACGTTCACGTTGATATACATATTGCCCTTCTGCTTAGAATTCACAACCTGAATACCGCGTCCTCTGAGAGTGAACGTTGTACCAGTCTGTGTTCCTTCGGGAATGTCAAGCTCCTCATCTCCGTAAAGAGTGGGTATTTTTATTTTAGCGCCAAGTGTTGCATCAACAAAGGTTACGGGAACGTCGCAATAAACGTCGTATCCGTCTCGCTCATAGAAAGCATGAGGACGAACGTTTACGGAAATGATAAGATCACCGCTCATACCTCCGTTTCTGCCCTCGCTTCCCTCGCCTCTGAGAGAAATTCTCTGGCCATCGTCAATTCCGGCGGGAATATTTACAGAAAGCTTCTTGGTTGCTCTGACAAATCCACCGCCACGGCAATTCTTACAGGGAGTTTCAATAAACTTACCTGTTCCGCGACATTTATCACAAGTGCGAGTGGACTGCATCATACCAAAGGGTGTTCTTTGATTTACGTTTACCTGACCGCGACCGCCGCAATCAGGGCAAGTTTTTGCGCTTGTACCACTGGCTGCACCGCTTCCGTTACAATCAGGACACTTCTGAACTCTCTGATAGGAAATATCCTTTTTAACGCCAAACACTGCTTCTTCAAAGGTAAGGTTTACGCGAACCCCAACGTCATCACCGCGAACGGGACCGTTACGTGTTCTGGCACCACCGCCGCCACCGCCGAAAAAGCTTGAGAAGATATCGGAAATATCAAATCCGTCAAATCCACCGCCAAAGCCGCCGAAGCCGCCGCCAAAGCCACCCGCCGAGGGATCAAACGCAGCGTGTCCGTACTGGTCGTACTTAGCCTTTTTATCTGCATCGGACAAAACGTCGTATGCTTCATTAACGTCCTTAAAATTAGCCTCAGCCTCTTTATCGCCGGGGTTCATATCAGGATGATATTTCTTTGCAAGCTTTCTGTACGCTTTCTTTATTTCATCATCGGATGCTGATTTATCAAGTCCCAGCACCTCGTAAAAGTCTTTTTTATCTGCCATAACTACTCCGGTTTATTAATTTATCCGAAAAAACGCAGTTTAGGACTGCCCATCATTTAAGATGAGCAGTCCGTCATTCTGCAATTATTTGTCGCTGTTATCCTCGTAATCAGCACTATAATAAGTGCCATCAGAAGAAGCGCCTGCGCCTGCATCGTAAGCAGCGTTGGGATCAAAGCCCTGCGCACCTGCAGCACCGCTCTGCTGATAGAGCTTTTCGCTGAGAGCATAGAATGCCTTTTCAAGAGCCTCTGTATCTGCCTTGATTGCTTCTGTATCACCGGAATTCACTGTTCCCTTAAGCTTTTCAATTGCAGCCTTAACGTCTGCCTGATCAGCCTCGGGCACCTTATCGCCGATGTCAGCGAGAGTTTTCTCGCTCTGGAAGATCATTGTTTCAGCTCTGTTCTTTGTTTCAACAGCATCCTTCTGCTTCTTGTCCTCTTCAGCAAACTTTTCAGCATCCTTAACTGCACGCTCGATATCAGCATCAGACATATTTGTGCTTGATGTGATTGTGATGTGCTGCTCCTTGCCTGTGCCCTTATCCTTAGCTGTTACGTTAACGATACCGTTAGCATCGATATCAAATGTTACCTCGATCTGAGGAACACCGCGGGGAGCGGGAGCAATTCCGTCAAGGTTGAAGCGGCCGAGAGTTGTGTTACCGGCAGCCATTTCTCTTTCACCCTGAAGAACGTGAATCTCAACAGAAGTCTGACCGTCAGCTGCTGTGGAGTATACCTGACTCTTCTTTACGGGGATTGTTGTGTTTCTGTCGATGATGCGGTTGAATACGCCACCGAGAGTTTCAATACCGAGAGAAAGGGGTGTTACGTCGAGAAGGAGGAGGTCCTTAACGTCGCCGCCAAGAACACCGCCCTGAATTGCAGCACCGATAGCTACACATTCGTCAGGGTTGATACCCTTGAAGGGTTCCTTACCAACATAGTTCTTAACTGCTTCCTGAACTGCGGGAATTCTTGTTGAACCACCAACAAGGAGAACCTTGTCGATCTGGCTGGGAGAAAGACCTGCATCAGCGAGAGCCTGCTTTGTGGGAGCGATTGTCTTTTCTACAAGGTCAGCTGTAAGCTCATTGAACTTTGCTCTTGTGAGAGTTGCATCAAAGTGCTTAGGACCTGTTGCATCAGCTGTGATAAAGGGAAGGTTGATATTGGAAGTTGCAACGCCGGAAAGCTCGATCTTAGCCTTCTCTGCTGCTTCCTTAAGACGCTGGAGAGCCATCTTATCCTTGCGGAGATCGATGCCGCCGTTTTCACGCATAAACGTTTCAGCGATCCAGTCCATAATTCTCTGGTCGAAGTCGTCGCCGCCGAGCTTGTTGTTACCTGCTGTTGCAAGAACCTCAAACACGCCGTCGTCAGAAATTTCAAGAACGGATACGTCGAACGTACCACCGCCAAGGTCATAGATCATAACCTTCTGATCCTTATCCTGATCAGCACCATAAGCAAGAGCTGCTGCTGTGGGCTCGTTGATGATTCTGAGAACCTCGAGACCTGCGATCTTACCTGCGTCCTTTGTTGCCTGACGCTGCGCGTCAGAGAAGTAAGCGGGAACTGTGATAACTGCCTGAGTTACAGAAGTGCCGAGGTATGCTTCAGCATCGCTCTTAAGCTTCTGCAGGATCATTGCGGAAATTTCCTGAGGTGTGAAGTTCTTACCATCGATTGCAACCTTGTATGCAGAGCCCATTTCTCTCTTGATACTCATAACTGTACGATCAGGGTTTGTGATGCTCTGACGCTTTGCAACCTGACCAACCATTCTTTCGCCATCCTTGGAGAATGCAACAACAGAAGGTGTTGTTCTTGCTCCTTCGGGATTGGGAATTACTACGGGCTCGCCGCCCTCGAAGACTGCAACGCAGGAGTTTGTTGTACCTAAATCTATACCGATAATCTTAGCCATTTTGTTTTTCCTCCAAATATTATATATGGTTTTGATTTGTTTACTTAGTTTGCAACGGTTACCATTGCATAGCGGATGATTTTATCACCCATACGATATCCCTGCTGATAAACTGCAACGATCTCGTTCTCTCCCTTTTCGGGATTTTCCTCATGCATAATAGCATTGTGGATATTGGGATCAAACTGCTCTCCGGGCTCGCCATAAGCTTCAATGCCCATCTTTGTGAGAACGTCCGGCAGAGTGCCGAGAATCATTGAAACTCCCTCTGCAACCTTTTCTGCATCCGTATATCCTGTTGCTCTCTGCAAATTATCTATCATAGGAAGCAGCTCCTTGATTGCATCAGCCTTTGCGTCTGAGTAAATACCCTCGCGCTCCTTCTGGCTGCGACGACGGAAATTATCATACTCAGCTGCACAGCGAAGATATTTATCCTCCGCTTCCCTTGCCTTTGCAGCCTCAGCCTCGATTTCAGCCTTCAAAGCTTCGATCTCTGCCTTCTGCTTCTTATTTTCTGTTTTCTTTTCCTTCTTAGCTTCCTTGGGAGCTTCAGCCTCAGCCTCTACTTCCTCAGTTACTACTTCCTCAGCGATGTTTTCCTTGTTTTCCATCTCTGCCTCCGTTTTTATTACTTTGCATTATCCGACTCGCTCAAAATATCGCTTACGCTTTCTGCGATGCCGTCTATCATTGAAATGACCTTTTTATAATTCATTCTTGTGGGTCCGATGATTCCCAGAGCGCCAACCGTTCTATCACCCTGCTTAACAGGCTTGAAAACAAGCGAGGAGCTATCCATTATAATAACGGGATTTTCGCTTCCTATATATACCTGAACTCCGTTTTCAGAAACGCCGGAGGGCATCATGGGAGCTGTTTCACCCGAAATGAGGCCAACAAGCTCATCCTTGCGCTCGAACATTGCAAGCATATCGCGAAGCTTTCCGATATCGTAGAATTCGGGATAAGCCAGAAGCTTATTCATTCCCTCAACCTTTAACTCACCGCCCGATGCTGCGCTGATGGTCTGGCAGATACATTTTACAACAGGTGATACAAGAAATGCATACTCGCCCATAACACTTTCCATCTCCATCATGATGGGGAGGGATATCTGATCGCCCGTTATTCCCGTCAGCCTCATATTAAGAAGGGCTGCCAGCTTTCTTACTGCCTCATCCGTTACGGGAGCCTCACAAACAAGATTCTGTGTTCTGACTGCTCCGCCCGCCGTTACCATTACAAGAACAAGCTGTCTGGGGTCTATCTGCACAAGCTCGTATTTCTTAACTGTCATTGAAGAAATTCGCGGACGAACCGCAAGAGCCGTGTAGTTTGTCATTTTAGCCGCCAGGCGCATGGCACTGTCAAGAATATTATCCAGCTGTGCCTGCTTAACTCTGAGGGTTTCACGAAGATTTTCAACCTCACTGGAGGTTACTCTGTAACGCTCAACCAAGGAATCAACGTAAAAACGATATCCTGCCTCGCTGGGAATTCTTCCCGCCGAGGTGTGCGGCTGTTCAAGAAAGCCCATCGCCTCAAGCTCCGCCATCTCATTTCTGATCGTGGCAGATGAGCAGGTTATGATTCCGCTCTGGGTGAGATATTTACTTCCCACCGGCTCACCGTTTTCAACATGAGCATCAACGATGGCTCTCAAAATCAGTTTTTTTCTCTCACTGAGATTTCCGTCCATCAACTTCATTTGGTGAACCTTCCTTTCAGAGTTTTTAGCACTTAAGCTTGCCGAGTGCTAAATGATGTTATAAATTTACCACTAAACCACCTCGTTGTCAATAACAAAGTTAATATTTTATGTGAATTTTTTATTAAATCCCATGGCGAGTGCCAAAAAATATACTTTTTCTGACCTTTTACAAGATTTTTATGTACAAATTACATATACAATATAACCCTTGCAAAAATACCGCCCGTGTGATATAATATTCGGGTACAAAAAGAATAACACAGTTCGGGGGAGATTTCTCCCCAATCGGCCACACAATCAGCGCGTCGTGGTCGGGGATAAGGAAACTGCGGTGGAACTCCGCGACAACAGCCATTACCGTTACAGCCGGAATGCTTATCGTTCTGTGAACTGCAATAACTCCTTGGGCAAATGAAGGAGGCGGGAGCAAATCAGCTGCGCTGATTTGCAAGGCAAGAGATAATAGAGGAAAGATTTATAGTTTGATTTCTATTCACTATTTATCATTCATCTTTATCTTTATTTTTCCGTCCTTCTTTATGAAGGGCGTTTTTGTTTTATACTTTTCGTGCAAAATTTTACGAAAAGAGGTTTTCAAAATGAAAACAAGAATTCTTGCACTGCTTATGTGCATAGCTATGCTTCTCAGCTTCTCTGCCTGCAATAAGAGCACAGAGCAGCCTGCCGACACAACAAACGCAGACACAACAACTGCTCTCGAAGAAACAACTGCACCCGAAGAAACAACTGCAGCAGAAACAGGCATCTGGGCAGACGCCGTATACACTGAGGACAAGGAATTTGGCGAAGGCTCAAAGACAATCAAGGTTGAGGTTATAGCAGAAGAAAAGTCCGTTACCTTCACAATTAAAACTGATGCCGAAACACTCGGCGAAGCACTTCTCGCTCACTCACTGGTTGAAGGAGAAAACGGTCAGTACGGACTTTATATCAAAAAGGTTAACGGAATGTTGGCCGACTATGACGTTGACCAGACTTACTGGGGGCTCACAAAGGACGGCGAATACCTTATGAGCGGTGCTGACACAACAACTATTGCCGATGGCGAGCACTATGAGCTTACACGTACAAAGTAAAGACGGGACCAAAAGAAAGCTCTCTCCCCTTGAGCTTTGCATTTTTGCAATGCTCGGATGCATAATGTTTTGCTCAAAAATCATTATGGAGGCGGCTCCAAACATACATATGCTCGGGCTTCTCACTATGGTTTACACTCTCGTATACCGAAAGAAAGCGCTGATACCTATATATATTTATGTATTCTTAAACGGATTATACGCAGGTTTCAACCAATGGTGGATTCCCTACCTATATATATGGACTATTCTTTGGGGAGTTACTATGCTAATTCCGAAGAATATTCCCATGAAGGTCGCATCAATTGTTTATCCTTTGATATGCTGTCTGCACGGAATAGCCTTCGGTGCTCTTTATGCTCCCGTTCAGGCTCTGTTATATAATTTTGACCTGAAACAGACTCTTGCATGGATAGCTGCAGGACTTTCATTTGACGTGATCCACGCTGTAAGCAATTTCTTTATGGGGCTTATGATACTGCCGCTTTCCAAATTACTCAGACGCCTGAGCAAAAGAATATTATAATAATGAAGATTTGCAGGGGAGAAAAACTCCCCTGCTTATTTTATACAGGTTATTATCCTTCAAAGACATCCTGAGCCGATTCAAAATCAATATAATTACAAGGATCAACGAAATCTCCGTTTATCTTCATTTCAAAATGCAGATGAGGCTCCTCGGAAATTTCAACAAGTGCACTTTCTCCGCCCACTGCAATAAACGTGCCTGCAGAAACGCCTGCCCCCTCGGCTATCCCTTCGGGAATCTCGGGAGAGAGATTCTTATATATAGTTTCAGCGCCTCCGGAATGAGATATACTCATACACGTGCCCATTAAAGGATCCTCCCAAATATCAGTGATAGTTCCGTCTGCCGCAGCCAGAACTCGATCTCCGCTCTCCACGTATATATCAATACCATTATGTGTTCTGTAATCCTCCATTGTTACGGAAAACACCGGAGTGTCCATACTATAATCGCTGACAAGCTTTCCGCTCGTGGGATTGATAAATTTTGGAAGAGCATCCTGCTTTTTCGTTTCACTATCCGCGCTTTTTTCAGTTGTCTCCTCGTTATCGGAAGGCTTGAAAACGTCCTCTGCCGGAGAGCTATCCTCAACGTTTTCAAGAACGTCGGCTCCCGAACTGTCAATGCCAAGCTCTTCACTTGACGCCTGACCCACACGGCTCATAGCACCTGCGATTGCAGCAATTATTGCAACTGCCATCAATATTATTATAAGTGCAACGTATAGATTCCCTTTGTTTTTTGATCTGCTATTCATTTGACACATCCCTTTCAATGTTTTGCTTTCTCCTATATTTTTGCCAAAAGCGTTGCAAATATACACATTGACAAGAGATTGTGAAAATGTTAAAATGAAGAAAATGAAACGTGCGAGGTAGTTATGATCAGAATCGAAAAAACTTCCGTTATGAATATAGACAACGCCATTCGCGGCGCCAGAAATCCTCTTAACAGCTGGGCAAAAAGCGACAGCTATTATGATGAAGAAAAAAATTTCGTTCTGGGAGAGGCTGATATGGGCCTCGGCCACCGCCTTGCTATTGCAGGCAACGACCACAGAAAATTTCTCCGAATGGTTTTTGTTTCCGTTGACATCACAGCTCCTCTCTATTGGTGGAAGGAATACGATACATATAAGGTAGGAACTGTTGCAAACTCCACAAGCACCATGCACAAGATTCACTCCAAGCCCTTCTGCCGCGAGGACTTCTCCTGCGATCGAATGAGCGAAAAGGCTCTCAGCTGTCTTGACAACGTTATAAACGTGCTTGAGGAAACACGCACCCAGTTTGTTGAAACAAAGGAAAGAGCTCATTGGGACGATCTTATTCAGCTTCTTCCCTCCTCCTATAATCAGACTCGCACTTGCACTATGAACTATGAAAATCTGATCAATATGTACTATGCGAGAAAGAATCACAAGCTTCCCGAATGGCACGAGTTCTGCCACTGGGTTGAAGAGCTTCCCTATGC
>JAZORY010000074.1:0-22932 GCA_045656825.1 Candidatus Avispirillum sp. | reverse complement strand
AGTGGGGTGGGACGGGGATCTTTTACGAAGAGGTTTGGGGGAGGGTTCGGGAGGAGACCTTTCCTTAAAAGGTCCCTCCCTAATATACTGCTATCACTTCAAAACAAAATGCCAGATCTGAGAATTGTATTTAGTTTCTGTGGAGAAAGCGGAGATACCGGCAAGGAGTTCAGCGCCGGAATATGTTTTACCGCTCTGAGTTTCAAGATAGGTTGCAGAGGGATCTGCCTTAGCAACAGAAAGAACTATTTCATTTTCCGTGTCCGCATCAACCTGCAGGAAAGAAAGAAGGAAGTCCTTACCGTCGGTATAATAGTAAGCGCTGTAATTTGTTTCATAGGGATTAAGGAGAGAATAATAATCGCCGCGGAGGATAAGGTCCTCATATTTACGATAAGTCTCTATCTGACCCTTAACAGTTTCCTTAACAGTATCACTTGCATTGGGGATATGCAGCTCATATCCGAGAGCTCCGCCCATAGCAACCTCCCAGCCGTATTTAAGCTGAACAGGATCCTCGCAGGAATTCTGATGATTTGCAACGTGGCAGCTCATAGTTGCCGCGGGATAGCCAAGCATTGAAGAATACTGGATCTTTACTCTCTGCTCGGGAATAGTGTTATCACTTGTCCAGATCATAGTGCTGTACTTCATCATACCCAGATCGTAACGTCCACCGCCGCCCGAGCAATTTTCAATCATAGCATTGGGATATTTTTCTCTGAACCAACGATAAAGCTCATACGTACCAAGCATATAGCGATAGTAAACCTCGCCCTGACGCTCGGGAGGAAGAACGGCACTTCCCGCCTGAGATATATTTCGGTTCATATCCCACTTGAAGTAATCAATATCGCAGCCCTCAAAAGTCTTAGTGAAGATATCCTTAAGATACTCTACAACCTCGGGGTTGCCCATATCAAGCACAAGCTGCTGACGGGAGGGCATACGCACTCTGTCCTTGCAATGGATGCACCAATCGGGATGGGCGCGATAAAGGTCGGAATCATCATTGACCATTTCAGGCTCAACCCAGATACCGAATTTAATTCCGCGCTCCTTGACCTTGTCAATAAAGGCCTTAAGACCACCCGGGAACTTATCCTTGTTGGGATACCAGTCGCCAAGAGCAGACCAGTCGCTGTTGCGCGCGCCAAACCAACCATCGTCCATAACAAGCATATCCATGCCGCACTGAGCTGCAGCATCAGCAAAGCGAAGCATTTCAGCTTCGTCTATCTTGAAATAGCAAGCCTCCCAGGTGTTGAGAACAACGGGACGCTGAGCAAAAGGCTCGGGGGGAAGAATATGGCAGCGAACGAAATCGTGGAAATTACGGCTCATCTGACCGATACCGCAATTAGTATAGGTCATAACAGCCTCGGGAGAAACAAAGCTTTCACCTGCCGAGAGGTGCCAGGTGAAATTCTCTTCACCAAGACCAACCTGAATTCTTGTCTGTCCCATCTGACAAACCTCAACCTCGTCTGCAAAGCTGCCGCTGAAAACAAAGTTGAAGCCAAAAACCTCTCCGGTTTCCTCTGCTGCATCGTGTGAGCAAAGGGCAAAGAAGGGGTTATAGTGATGGCTTGAATAGCCTCGGCGGCTGAAAATGCTCTGAAGCCCATGATGAAGAGGCACTCTCTGATACATTCTCTCCATATAATGCTGACCGTGGAGGCTTATCATATCATAGTCGTGATGGGGCAAATCAAGAGTCAAGCTCATACACTTTTCAATGACCATATTATCTTCGCTTGTGTTGTTGATAACAACGTAGCGGGAAATAACGTCCTCATCAGCGAAAACTGTATAATAAAGCTTAACCTCAGCGCCTGTCAGATCGTCTGCAAGAGTAACCTCAAGAGTCTCAGTCTTGTCGTCCGCATCGGCAAAGGGAAGCCCCTGAAGCTCCAGTCTGCCTGCAAAAATGCGATAGCTCTTGTAATCAAGAAATGTAGCACAATCGCCGTTCTTATTTCTTATCTTAAGGGAGGAGGCGCGATAGTCGCCGCTGTCGTATCCCGAATATTCAAGCAAAGCCGTGTCGGGAACGTAGTCCATATGATAGGGCTTGTAGTAGGGAGAATAGGACATAGGCCAGTTCTTATAATCCTTATATTCAGCGCCTTCCTTTGCGCCGTAATAGAGATGAACGGGGAATCTGCCCTTTACTATCTGAAACGCATATTCAGTATTTTTTGTCTGAATAGCAAATAATTTTCTTTCTTCAATATATTTGATCGACATATTTTTTCTCTTTCATTACCTTTCCTATTGGGAAGTGGGCGTCGTTTCGCTAGTGGATGAGGAGGACACAATATTCTTCCGATGTACTAAATCTGTTATCGCTAATTTCAAATATTTAAGTGTGTAATACCTTCCCCAGCGGGGAAGGGGGACCGCTTGCGGTGGATGAGGAGAACCCTTATACAAAGTTTTTCTCCTCATCCGTCATCTTCGATGACACCTTCTCCGCTGGAGAAGGTTTTTTCTTCAAATCCTCTGCAGCTAAACCTAAGTGCTTAAGTACATCGTTACATACTGCTTTGAAATTATTATTGATACTATGATTACTGTATCTCAAAACAGTAATTCCAAGAGATTTAAGATAATCATCTCTGACTTTGTCATCATTTTTATGCTCCGGCAATAAATGTTGGCGACCATCAATTTCTATTGCAAGTCGTTTTTGTGCCACAAAAAAATCAACAATATAGTTACCTATATTTTTTTGCCTGTTCACAGTTATTGGAAGCTTTTTGAAAAATTGATACCAAAGTTGTTTTTCTTCAGGTGTCATATTTTTGCGCAGCTCTTGCGCATTTCCTACAAGTTTTTTATTGTATTTATAAAGCATAAATGTTTTTTCTCATCTTCAGCAAGCGATCTCCCCACTCCTATATTATCCTCATATAGCCAGTAACATTGGAGAGGACAAAGGGGAGGGGATTTTACCAAAAATCCTCTCCCCTCTAAAAATAATTACTTTGTGATCTTATATGTGAGAGCACGAGCTGCATGGTCTTCCTTTGCAACCTGGAATACTGTGTATCCACATTCGTCGCAATACTTGAAGTCAACAGCCTTGCCGTCAAGCTCAATAGACTTAACTGTGCCGAACACCTTCACTGTGAAGCTTGTTACGTCGCCCATACCCTTGATTTCAGGAGTTGAGAGAGGAGCATCCTCAGCCTTAACTCTGCCTTCATATGAGCCTTCGCGCATAGCGATCGTAAGTGTGCAAGCCTCGCCCTCGTCTGTGAGAGTGAACTTTGTTGTAGCCTGTCCGCCGTTCTTATAATCGTAAGTATAGCCGTCATCCTCGTAGAGAGTAAACTCAGCGTCTGCGCCGGGATATACGTTAACGAAATAGTTGTCGGGGATCTTTTCTTCGATATATCTTGTGGGAGCCATTGTGCAGAATACGCTACCTGCCTTGATCATCATAGCACCACCGCGGCCCTCGGGCATCTTATACTCGATTGTCTTGCCGCCCTCGTAAACGTCGCCTGTGAAGTAGTCGATCCAGAGACCCTCAGGAAGAGTTACCTCAGGCTTGAATACAGAAACAAGGATGCTATCACCGAACATGTACGTATTAAGAACGTAGTCGTATTCAGGATTTTCAGGATACATAAGGGAGAGTGCACGGCAAAGAGGAAGTGCTGTCTCGGAAGCCTTATGAGCCATAGAATAGATATAGGGGAAGAGGCTGTTACGGAGATGTGAATATTCCTTGATAGCGTTCTTGATCTCATCGCGCATAAACCAAGGATAGTTCCAAGTTCTCCATGTGAGCTGCTGTGTCCAAGGTGTGAAGAAGCCGTAGTGAACGCCTTCGATTGTTGTAACGTCCATATCGCAAGTTGCATTGGAGTGGCCGGAGAGACCGAAGTTGAGCATTGCGATAACTGTGTCAAATCCGCCGCCTGTGTCGCCAGCCCAGGATGCTGCATATCTCTGTGTACCTGCATAGATACAAGGTGTATAAATAACTGCACGGCGACCTGTGTGCTCTGTGAAGCCCTCCTGCATCTGCTTAACATAGATTACAGGATATACGTTATGAACCTCATCGTCGAAATACTTACCTGCCCAGAGTCTGTCGGGGTGGTCGTTAACCTGGAAAGCACCGTCGAGCTTGAATGCGGAAGCACCGTTATCAACGAACTTCTTCAGATGGTCAAACCAAGGAATTTCACGGTGTGTAAGGCCGTCCATATACATAGGACAAGCAAAGTGGGGGTCAAGAATGGATGCGCCCTCGTATGTATATTCCTTACCGAACTTTTCAGCTCTTACGCCGCACTGACGCTCTTCTTCCCAAAGAAGGTCGTAGTTCTGGCAAAGCCAGAGGCTGAACTTGAAGCCCATTTCGCGAAGAGCATACATAAACGTTTCGGGACCGCTCTGATTATCGGGCAGCCAGCCGGGAAGATAGAAGCGATCGTCATCCCACTTCTTATCAATAGATGCATCGTAGTGCTTTGTCATCCACTGAGGCTCAAGACCTACCATATCGCAGGAGATGTCTTCGCGGCGGAAGTTAAGGCAATCAAACAGCATTTCTCTTGCGTTTGTCTGCTCGTTGAGAACGCATGTGTAACCATATGCAAACTTAGGAAGAAGAATAGGTGTACCGGAGATCTTACCGTTGAGAGCAAGAACGTCCTTAACGTCGAAGCTCTTGGCAACGTAAAGGTAGAAGTCTACCTGACCCTTGTGAGCTGCAACTGTGATAAGGTTCTTATCAGCCTTGCCGCAGTCGAGAGTGGAAGCATAAGTACAGTTGATAAGAAGACCCCAGCCGTTTGTGGACATAATATAGGGCATAGGACCGTAGGACGCGATATTTCTGATATCAAGGCGGGAGAATGTTCCGCGGCGCGCGATATTTTCTCTGGACTCATCGCCGAGACCGAAAATACGCTCGTCATCTGTCATGGAAACGTTCAATGTGAAGCCCTTATCGTTATAAGCCTTGCCCTCAAAGCCATCATATGTGATGGTGATAGGAGCCTTTGCGCCGTTTACAACGATGCTTCCGTCTTCCTTGATCTCAAGAGAAACGCCGCCAAGCTCAACAACGTTACCGTTAACGTTAGCTTCAACCTCGCCGTCTTCCTGAAGAATGTTGTACTTAGAGAGAAGTGTTTCACCGAATTCTCCCTTGGCAATTCTAACTCTGAATATGCCTTCCTCGATTGTGCGAATTTCGTAATTCGCAGCTGCTGTTTTGAAATTATACATACAGGTGTGTCGCAGAAATTCTGCTCTCCTTATAAATTTTCTTTTTTAACAGGCTTGTGCTCAGCCTTAATTACTGCTGTGAAAGCGCTTCGCTGAGCGCTATGGCAAACTGGTCTGCACAGGAGGTTTTCTTAAATCCGCAGGTGTTTCCCTTCAGGATGTCGATAACCTTTTCGGCCTCCATTCCCTCAACAAGACGGGAGATGGCCTTAAGATTTCCGTTGCAGCCGCCTACGAAGGAAACGTCGTAAACGCATCCGTCCTCCAGCTCAAAATTAATGGTTGTTGCACAAACACCGCGTGTGCGGAATGTATGTTTCATTTTTATAGGTCCTTTCTCTTATTCTTCAGGTGCCTTGACGCCTGCAAAGCAATCTCCTGTCAGAAAAACTGCAAGCTCACGTCCGTCGATCACTATATTGGAGATCTCGGGAGCCGTTGTTTCGCTATCCTCTTTATTATCGGGATCCTCAACTACTTCAGGCAGCTTTTCAAATTTGAATTTACTGATAAAGCTCTCGTTATTAACCGTGAGCTTTCCGTTTGCATTAACGTTTATCTTATAAAATTCGTTTTTGGGAATAAAATCGATCTGCGCACTGCCGTGAGTTATGCTCATTTTGCCTGCTCCAAAGGAGAGGTTCGTGCTCTTAAGCTCAGCATACGCCGCATTGATATTAAGCGTTTTGGCGCTGACGTTATTCATTGCAATATCAAGATCCGAAGAGGTTACCGCAGCTATATTGATAACCGATTCTGTTTTGATATTATTCATTGTAACTGCGCCGTCAGCCAGACTGAAATTATAGTCGGACTCGGTTTCAATGTCCTCAACCGCGATCTTACCCTTACTGAGAGAAATACTGAAATTCTTAACGTAGTCCATATCAGTAAGATAGATATTGATAGCCTTATCTCCGCTAACCCTATCAAGTCTGAGAACGTATCTCATTCCCTTGAAGGTGAATCCGCTTTCCCAGAAGCGAAGCACGGAGGAAAGATCGGGGCTTTCCTTAAAGGTGATAAGTCGGTTTGAACAGTTGAAGGAATATAGATTCTCGTTGAAATTGATAAGCTCAATTTTGCTTTCGGTTGCGCCGCCGTATACGTTCACGCTAACGTTGGTTGCTTCGATATCTATCTTGTTGATATCCTCGCCTGAAAACGTATAGGTATACGCCTTGCCTTCCTCTGTTTTTGCAGCGAAAAGCTGATCTCCGCTTCCGTTTGCAAAAATTGCACCTGCAATGCAGATAATAAAGCCTGCCGCCATAATAACAGCGCCGAGAATAAGCATCACTTTGGTTCTTCTACTCATAAACGGTTACACTCCTCTCTTGCGCGGTCCACAAGGCCGGGGATCTGAGACCACGTATGACGGTGGAAGGCAACAAGCTGCTTAAGAAGATAGGGAAGCACTCTTGTTGCAAGAAGGTAAACAAGCACGCTTGCCACCATAGCAAGACCGCAAACAACAACGCCGACGCCTATTTCATACAGACCTATACCGAAGGAAACGAACATCTGCGTTATTCCGTATATAATACTGATAAGACAAGCAAGGCTTGCCGCAATAACGATTCCGCAAACCAGAATAAAGCACACTACGATAAGCGCTATTACTGACACGATACAAAGAGCAAATATCCCGAAATATGCTATCAATGCCAACGCGATCAGCGGAGATGCAAGAACTGCAATAGTCCAGAAAATATTTGCCGCACGGGGAGTGAGCTTGGTTTTCTTATATTCTGTGTAATGAGGACGAGACGTATCGGGAGCGGCGGGAGGCTGAGGAGCGCCCGCGGGAACCGCCTTGATCTGTCTTGTCTTTTCTGCTGCTTGCTGAGGAGCGCTCCTTACAGGAGCCTTCACGGGAATATTCTGTCTTGTTGCTTCCATGGAAGCAGGAGCCCTTTTAGCCTGAGGCTTATTTACAATAGCCTCTATCTGCTTTGTTTCTTCAAGGGATGCTGCAGCCTTTTTTGCAGGAACGTAGGGCTTAACGTCAATTTCCCTTGTTTCCTCCATAGATGCCGCAGGCTTTTGACCCGGCTTGAACACCTTAACGTCAACGTCTCTGGTATCCTCCATAGAAGGAGCGGGAGTGCTTTTTTCGGGCTTGTAAAGAATTGCGTCCATCTCTCTTGTCTGCGCCATATAATCGGCTGTGGGAGTGGAGGACACAACGGTTATCTGCTTTGTGTCAACGTTTACGTCGGAAATAACCGGCTGGGCTGACACCTCGCGGATTATCTCTGCACGCTTTTCATCATCAATAAGCTTTGTGAGAGCTTCTGTGAGAGGAACAAAATCCTCGGGACCATTGTATGAAGCAATTTCTTTATAGTCATCCTCACTGAGAGAACGGGTTATCTTAAGAACGTTTTTAACTGCGGTTTCCTTGTCTATACCCTTTGTGATAAGCGAATTCGCAAGAGCAACCGCAAATGCTTTTACAGTCAGAAGAATCCCTCCTAACATTTGTGTTTTTTATCTTAAACTGTATGGTAATTTTCAAAAAAATATGCTATACTAATGTATCAGTTCTATTTTAACAAATATCGGAGCATTTTTCAAGATGAGAATGAGAAAAAAGAAGAGAGGACATGAAAGACTTGAGGCTCTTTCAGCCCTCGTTATAGCAAATCCCGAGGAATATAAGGAAAACGGAAGCTTCCCCTTCCACGAAAATCTTCCCCTGCGCCTTGAAATCGGCTGCGGAAAGGGCGATTTTATCTGTCAGCTTTCCGAAAGAGATAAGGAATATAACTATCTCGCCATGGAAAGAGTTGAAGACGTTTGCGTTGCGGCGCTGGAAAAATACGCTCGCGGACGCGGACTTGGCGACCTTGACTACTACGGCGGCTGGAGAACTCCCGACGGCGAGGTTTATAAGGGCGTTATGTGGGATATCCCCATGGAAATGCGCGGAAACGTTCGCTTTATGCCCCTTGATGCATCAAAGCTGGAGGAATATTTTGCCCCTGAAACCTTTGAAACCATCTATGCTAACTTCAGCGACCCTTGGACAAAAAACGGATACAGCTCCCGCCGACTAACACATCCCGATTTTCTGAACCGCTACCTTAAGCTTCTCAAGCCCGGCGGATATTTCAGATTCAAAACGGATAACGACGAGCTTTTCGAATTTTCCGTTGAAAGTGTTGAAGCATCTGATTTCGAGCTTCTGTACGTAACACGCGACCTGCATAACAGCGACCGCGCAGGCGAAAACATCGTTACTGAATACGAAGCAAACTTCTCCTCCAAGGGAGTTCCAATCAAATTCCTTGAAGCCAGAAAGAAATAAGCAATCAAAAAGGACCATTTGTGGTCCTTTTTTGCAAATCATTCTGCCTGAGATGCCATTTGCTTAAATACCCCCGCATAAAAGGTTTTTGATGCTATATGTTTACTTTTTTTACTGTTTGTGATACAATATTACACAGAAACACTCTTTTTCATATATTCACCCAAAGGAGTTACTATTGATATGGCTTTAACAAAAGATCAAAGCAAGCATATCCAGATCCTTCGCGGATTGGCAATAATCGCTGTTGTGGTTATCCATAACACACCTATTGGTATCTCTCAGGTTTTGATCAGACCGTTTTTGAACTTCAGTGTCGGCTTGTTTTTGTTTTTAAGCGGACTGCTTTCAAGCAGAGCCTCCTATAAGCCCTTAAAAAGAATCACCAAGGTTGTTGTTCCATATATCTTCTGGACGCTGGTTTACACCTGCATGAACAACCTGTATTATCTGGCAGCCGTTCCCACAGCTTTCATAAAATCTCTTGTTTTCGGCAACGGAGCTGCCATAATGTACTATATCTTCGTATATTGTGAATTCACGCTCCTTATCCCCCTGATAGACAAGCTGGCAAACTCAAAGCTCAGATATCTCGGCTTTGTTATTGCCCCCGTTGAAATTATCCTTATGAGAACGCTTCCCGTGGTGATGGGATATCAGAACAACTATTACGTTGATCTTATCGTAAACGTGTCCTGCCTCGGCTGGTTCACATATTTCTATCTCGGCTATCTTATCGGCAACAAAAAGGTCTCTGTAAATTACAAAAACAGCACGTTGATCATCGCTTTGGTTGCTTCAATATTGCTGCAGATGGGCGAGGGCTACTACTATTTCACCCTCGGCTCAACAAATTGCGGTTCTCAGCTGAAGCTGACCTCCGTTCTGACGGGAGTTGTCTTTGCGCTTCTGGCATATAAGTTCATTTATTCCCAAAAGACGTACTCTTGCAAGCCTCTCTGCACCTTGGGCGATTATTCCTTCGGAATATATTTCTCCCATCTGGCAGTTATGCACGTGCTGAGTATGATCCCCGGATATGCAGGATTTGTTGCTTATCCTATTAATGCAATCGTTGCATTGGTTGCATCCTTTGCGATGTGCTGGCTCGGCAAAAAGATCCTTGGAAAATTCAGCTGGATAATTGCTTTATAAAATCAAATAAATTTCTTGCCGCGGGGAATTCCCCGCGGTTTTTTCCTTCTTTTTTCACTTCAGTATACGTTTCAAATTGTATCAAAAATATACATAAATCGCTCTTTTATATTGTGGTGCTGTATTCAAAACCCCAAATATCACCCTTGACGCCATTAAATCATTCATACCCCCTTTATTTTTTTGCTCGTATATGATATAATGTATCTGTAAAGATATGCATCTCTCGGTTTATGACATCTTTGTTTTATATAAATAAACGTTATGGAAAGGACGTGCATCTATTGAAAAGATTTTTATCTCTGTTGTTGACATCTTTGATCATAGCTCTTTCAATTCCGCTCTCCGCTTCAGCTACAACTATTGAAGAAAACGGAATTTCATATATTCTCGATAATAACAGCATCTCCGCAACCGTTGTTGGCGCAAGCCCTGCGCTCACAAACGTTGTCATCCCCGAAAAAATTTCAGGCTATCCCGTTACCACTATCGGCATCGGAGCTTTTGCAAACAACCTCTCTATCACCTCGGTTGTGCTTCCTCAGGGAATTTTGAGAATTGAAAGCAACGCCTTCAATTCCTGCGAAAACCTCGCATCAGTTTCCCTCCCCTCCTCCCTTGCTTCCATCGGAGTTTGCGCATTTTCATATTGCAAAGCCCTCAAGAGCATCGATCTCCCCGCTTCTCTTGAAAAAATAGAAAGCTCTGCTTTTTCCAACAGCGGACTTACAGAACTCAGAATTCCTGAATCCATCACAGAGATTGAAGGGTATACGTTCCAGTTCTGCTTTGATCTCAGCAACGTTGTGTTACATAACAATCTCATAAAAATCGGAGCTGCCGCTTTTGAAGGCTGCACAAGCCTTGAAGCCATAATGCTCCCCTCCTCTCTTGAAGAGATCGGCGAATATACGTTCCGCCGCAGCGCGCTTGCCTCTGTTATCATCAGCGAAAACGTTAAAACAATCGGAATCGGCGCATTTATGTTCTGTGAAAGCCTTGAGAGCGTTCAGCTGAACTCCCTCTGCGCTATCAGAGAAAGCGTATTTGAATCCTGCACAGCGCTCAAAAGCATCTCAATCCCCGGAAATATAACAACAATCCCTCAGAACGCCTTTGCAAATTGCACGTCTCTTAAGGAAGCGTTTATTTCCCACGGAGTGAAATTTATAGAAAACACAGCATTTTCCGGCTGTACTTCTCTTGAAAGCGTAACTGTTCCTTACAGCGTTCAGAAGCTTGGAAACAGCATAGCCTCAGAAAATACCGCTATCAAAAGCCTTTTCTACAACGGAACGGAGAAGCAGCTTAACAATCTTATAGGCGACTCCGCTCATCTTAAGAGCATCTCAAAGGCTATGGGAATCTATGGCGACTTTGACGGAGATTCCATCCTGACCTGTCAGGACTCTCTCATCCTCAGCAAATACCTTGCAGGCACAGATATTTACAGCACAGTCAACCTCTTCACAGCAGATATCAATGACGACGGCATCATCAACGCCAAGGACCAGATGGCGCTTATAATGCTGCTCTGCTGCTAAAAGAAAGATCCCAAGCCGTTTATGGCTCAGGACCCACTCAATAATTAAAAGCCATCTCGCGTGAGATGGCTTTTTTGTTTTATTTTCCAACGCAGAATCTTGCAAATACCTGACCAACGATATCCTCACAAACACCGCGACCGTCAAGCTCACCCATTGATGAAAGCGCACTTTCAACCATTGTGCAAGCAGCATCCGCAGGTGCTCCCAATCTGAGTGCATCTGCCGCCGCGCTGAGAAGATCATATGCGCTCTCAAGAGATGCCTTCTGTCTTGTGTTCCAGATAACCGCATCGTTTGAAAGAGATATCTTTTCGCTGCCCCAAAGCTCTGCAATAGCGTCGGTAAGGGCGTCTGCACCCTCACCCGTCATTGCAGACATATAAACGGTTTTGTCGAAAATATTCTCAGGAATAAGGCTTTCTGTGCCAAGGTCTGTTTTATTTACAACCGCGATTTTTGCAGCGTCAAGCTCCTTGATCTCTCCGATCAGATCTATCTCCTCCTCTGTAAGAGGACGGCTGCCATCGCAAACGAAAATAATAAGCTCCGCCTCTGCCATCTTGCCTCGTGCACGGTCAATACCAACTCGCTCAACCTCGTCGTCAGCCTCGCGAAGACCTGCCGTGTCCGCAAGGCGAAGGGTGATACCGCCTGCATCAACAGTTTCCTCAAGAGTGTCTCTGGTTGTGCCTGCGATGCTTGTAACGATAGCTCTTTCCGCTCCGCAAAGTCGGTTATAAAGAGAGCTTTTGCCGCTGTTTGGCGCGCCGCATATAACCGTTTTAACACCATCAGCCACCGCATGTCCCGTTTTATAAGTGGCAAGAAGCGCATTCACCTCGTCCGCTCCCTTTTCAATTGTGGGAAGGAGAGTGCGCTCGCCCTCATCGCCTATATCCTCATCAGGATAGTCGATAGCAGCATAAAGCGCAGCAAGCACGCCTACAAGGGAATCTCTGATCTCGCCCGTTTTTCTTGCAAGGCTACCGCCTGCGGCTGACGCTGCAAGACGGCGACGGCTTTCCGTATCCGCATCAATAAGACGTCCGATAGCTTCAGCCTCAGTGAGAGTGAGCCTGCCGTTAACAAATGCACGGCGAGTGAATTCGCCCGCCTCCGCAAGACGCGCCCCCGCCCAGAGAGCCGCCTCAAGCACAGCCGCCGTAACCGCAATACCTCCATGGCAGGTGATCTCAGCCGTAGGCTCGCCCGTGTATGAATGGCCCTCGGCAAAATACGTGGCAAGTCCCGTGTCGACCACCTCGTCGCGCATAACTATTTTACCGTAGACAGCTCTTCTCTCGGGGAATCCACTGCCATACATGGGCTGGAATATCTTCTCAAGACAACAAAGAGCCTCGTCTCCGCTGATTCTTATAAGTGCAACGCCACCCTTTCCTCTGGGAGTGGAAACGGCAGCAATAGTTTCTCCAAACATAATTTTTTCTTAAGGGAGAGGCCTTTTTAAGGAAAAGACCTCCCCTTAAAACCCCTCCAAAACCTTTTCAAGCATTATTTTATAAAACTTAGATCATCCGCTAAACCGTTGCAAATTCATCTGTGTGGTTTAGGGGGTGCGGGGGACCTTTTCTAAAAGGGCCCCTGCGAAAATAAAAATCAAGGCAGGCACGCCGTGCCTGCCTTAAAGCCATTAGTTATTCTTGTTTCTGGGTCTGCTGCGACGGGGAGCCTTGTCAGCGCCTTCGTAGCAAACAACGATCTTTCTGTTTTCATCGCTTCCAACAGAATGAGTTGAAACGTTTTCCATGCCCTGAATTTCAGAATGGATAATTCTTCTTTCAAAGGGATTCATGGGCTCAAGCACAACGTTTCTCTTATATTTCTGAGCCTTTGCAGCCATTCTTCTTGCAAGAGCACGGAGAGTTTCCTCTCTCTTGCGGCGATAGTCCTCAATATCAACAACGATTTTAACGAAGTCCTTGGACTTGCCGTCGCCCTTTCTGTGAGCGCAAAGGTTTACAAGATACTGGATTGCATCAAGAGTTTCGCCGTGATGACCGATGAGAATGCCTGCACCCTCTCCGGAAATTACGATCTTAGGATAAGTGTTGCCGCCAACACCGGATGTTTCGCTGCCGCAGAATTCTGCCTTAGCATCAACGCCCATATTAGCAAGCAGAGTGTTTGCGAAATCAAGAGCGCACTGCTTTTCAAAGTCTGTAACCTCAATAACTCTGGGTTCCTTAACCTTAACCTCAGCCTTTGCGGAAGTCTTCTCGGGAGCAGGAGCCTCTGCTGCCTTAGCAGGAGCCTCTGCTGCCTTAGCAGGAACCTCTTCCTTCTTTTCCTCTGCCTTTACAGGCTGGGGCTTAACTTCTGCCTTCTTCTCTTTCTTTTCGCGATGAGGAGCCTTTTCAGCCTTGGGCTTCTCCTCGTGCTTTTCTCCGTCGCCGCCCTTGTTTGTGGAAACCTTCAGACCCTTGATGGAAGCAACGATGCTTGAAAGATCTGCATCGTCCTCTTCAGGCTCTGTGATGATAACCTTGATCTTTGCAGGGGAAGCGCCGATTCCGAAAATACCGCGCTTGGGCATTTCCAGAATTTCATACTGTACATTTTCTCCGGGGTACTTGCTCTGAGCCTCTGCCATAGCAGCCTCAAAGGTTTTGCCGGATATGATGATTTCTTCTGCCATTACCGGATTTTCTCCTTGTTTGGTTTACTTCTTCTCGTAGTGAGATCCCTTGTCGTCCTTCATTACGGGAGCTTCCTTTACAAGAGAGGAAGGCTCTTTTTCATCGGACACAGCAGCCTCAAGCTCTTCTTCTGTTCTTGCCTTGGGGGCAGCAACTGCACTAGCCTCCTCCTCTTCATCATCTATATGATGGAGGGAACGCTTTTTAGGAGCATTGGGGTCGCGGGGAGCTGTATTTTTCTTGTTGTTTTTCTTATTTTTGTCTTTGCCTGAAAGCTCTCTTTCGGCAGCCTTATAGTCCTCTTCAGTGAACTTTGGAGGGGGAATAAGGAAATAAAGAATGATCTGCTGAATTGTTGCTGTGATAGAACGGTATATCCAATAAACACCTACTGCTGCGGGCATGGAAAAGCTGATCCACACGGAGAGAAGGGGCATTGAATACATCATGATCTTCATAGAAGGATTGTTCTGCTGTTCCTTTGCCATAGGATCCTGATACGTAAACTTACGTGTGATGATCTGAGACAGCACGCTTGTTATAAAAATCAGAACGGGAACGAGAACCAGCCAGGATGCAACCTCAGGAAGCGCAGAAAAATCAAATGCGCCCATTTTGAACTGGGGAATAACGGAAGGAATCTGACCCTTTGTGAGCTCGATCCACTTGGACTGATCGTTATTTGCAATATAGTTCAGAATTTCATACTGCTGAGAGCGAAGATTTTCGCTTGCAATTCCGGCATCAACAAAGTTTTTGATAACCTCTTTAATGCCTGCACCATCCATTCTGCAAATACCGCAGATGAAACGGAGAGGCTCTGTGATTACGTAGTAAAGACCCATAATGATAGGAAGCTGGATAAGCAAGGGAAGGCATCCGCCAAGCTGGTTATAACCGTGAGCCTGGTAGAGAGCCTGAGTTTCCTCCTGCATCTTCATCATTGTGGCTTGGTCGTTGCGGCCTGCATACTTCTTTCTGATAGCCGCGATCTTGGGAGCGAGAGTTGCCTGCTTAACAGAATTCTTCTGCTGCTTGATACCAAAAACAACAGCAAGGATAACCTGAAGAATAACTGTGAAAAGGGCAAGAGCAACAAGATAGTTGGGAACTATTTTGCAGCAAAGCTCCATAAGGTAGCCAAAAGGCACCTTAATATAATCCATCAATTTCATAGCTCTAATCTTTCGTGTCTTTTATTTTCTTCTCGGATTTTTGGGCGGATAATCAACTCCGCCTCGGCTCCATGGATTGCATCGGAGAATTCTCCAGATTCCCAGGAAAACACCGAGAATGCCCCATTCGCTGACTGCTAATATGAAATACTCCGAGCAGCTCGGGGTAAATCGGCAGCATGGGGGCTTAAGGGGTGAGATGAAACGGCGATAAAAATACACCGGAGCACATATTACGTGCTTCATCACGTTTTTCATTTTTATTTTTTATCAAGAAGCAGGTCAAGCTTTGATAGGCAATACTGCAAATCACGTTTAACGTCCTGCATTTTACAAGCTGTGCTCGCTTCTCTTGCGCTGATGACCACAAGATAGCCTTTTTTTACACCTATTTCCGCGTCTGTTAGTCTGTATGCCTCGCGAATAACACGCTTGGCACGATTTCTTTGCACAGCGCCTCCGATCTTCTTTGAGGCGGCAATTCCTACACGATTGACCTTTTCTTTTCTGGGGTTTTGTTTTTGCAATTGGGCGCTTTTGCGGTCTCGCAAAATATAAACTACCACCGTTTTCGTGGCAGCGCGCTTCCCGCCCGCATACGCCTTGCGGTATAAATGATTTTCGCAAATAGCAAGCTGCTTCAAGCCGATTTCCTCCTTTAGAGAAAATGAGGATTCAAATTAAAAACCTCCGTATAGATCCATTCCTGGAGCCACGCGGAGGTATATGGTCTGATTAAAAAGACCTAAACGGCTGTTTTAGTGCAAATAAGCACAAACTTAGTGAGTCAGTCTTGCTCTGCCCTTTGCGCGACGTCTCTTGAGTACTTTTCTGCCGTCAGCTGTTCTCATTCTCTTTCTGAAGCCGTGCTCCTTCTTTCTCTGGCGCTTTTTGGGCTGATATGTTCTAAGCATATTCGCACCTCCTTACAGTTTTATAGGTAATAATTATTATCAGTTTTCTGTTGCACAGACGCTATTTCTATGCATAGGCATCGTTAATTATACAGTACTGACACCAATTTTGTCAAGTGTTTTTTTGCAATATTTTCAGGCCAAAACCGCGTTTTTTCCTTTGCACACGATATGTTGTGAGTTTTCAGTTTTCAAAACAATCTGTTGTGGAAAACCTAACAAAAAATTTTTATTTTTATGTGAAAAAAACACAATTTTCAGCGGAAACAAACTGACAAGACGTAAATAGACAGGCGATGATCCATCTCCTCAGCTATATCCTTCGCCCTCCTTTTTGAAAAAAAGAGGATAGCGGCAAAATCCCTCTTGATTTGAACTTTCAGTTTTGATATTATATAATAGTAATAAAATGTTTACTCCTATTTTCACATATAAAGGAAAGAAAAATGAGCAATAATTCATCTGAAAGACAGAAGAAAATAAGAAACTTTTCTATCATCGCTCACATTGACCACGGTAAATCCACTCTGGCTGACAGAATTCTGGAATATTCCAACACGGTTGCAAAGCGCGATATGGAAGAGCAGCTTCTCGATAACATGGAGCTTGAAAAGGAGCGCGGCATCACAATCAAGGCGCGCGCCGTTAGAATCGACTACACTGCTCCTGATGGAGAGGAATATATCTTCAATCTGATCGACACCCCCGGCCACGTTGACTTTAACTACGAGGTTTCCCGTTCTCTCAATGCTTGTGAGGGCGCACTGCTTGTTGTGGATGCAACTCAGGGCATTGAAGCGCAGACTCTTGCAAACGCTTATCTGGCTGTTGATTCCGATCTTGAGATCGTTCCCGTTATCAACAAAATCGACCTTCCCTCCGCTATGATCGACCGATGCAGAGAGGAGATTGAGGACGTTATCGGCATTCCTGCCGAGGACTGTCCCGCAGTTTCAGCAAAAACAGGTCTCAATATCGGCGACGTTATTGACGCGGTTATCAGAGATATCCCCGCACCTGAGGGAGATGAAAACGGCCCCCTCAAGTGTCTTATTTTCGACTCTGTTTACAACTCATACCTTGGCGTTGTTGTTTATATCAGAGTTATGAGCGGAACCGTTCGCCCCGGCGATAAGGTTCGCCTTATGAGCACGGGCGCCGAATATGAAATCGTTGAGCTTGGCTGTATGGACCCCTTCGGCCTCCGCAAGCTTGACTATCTCAGCGCAGGCGACGTTGGATATATCACCGCATCTATCAAAACAGTTTCCGAAACCAAGGTTGGTGATACTGTAACCAGCGCCACTGAGCCTGCTGATGAGCCCCTCCCCGGCTTCAAGGACGTTAACCCCATGGTTTATGCAGGTATCTATCCTGCAGACGGCGCAAAATATAACGAAATGAAGGACGCCCTTGAAAAGCTCCGCCTTAACGACGCGGCGCTCACATTCGAGCCTGAAACCTCAGCTGCTCTCGGCTTTGGCTTCCGCTGCGGATTCCTTGGTCTGCTCCATATGGAGATCATCGAGGAGCGACTTGAGCGAGAATTTAATCTTGATATTATCACGACCGCACCCAGCGTTATTTATGAGATTTACAAAACTGACGGCGAAAAGCTTCTCATAGATAACCCCTCAAACTATCCTCCTCAGGATCAGATCCAGAGCTCATCCGAGCCCATCGTTGCGGCAAATATCATCACTCCCACAGAATACGTTGGCGGAATCATGGATCTTTGCCAGGACAGACGAGGCACCTTCCTTGATATGAAATATATCGACACGGAAAGAGTTGAGCTTCATTACGACCTTCCCCTTAACGAAATTATCTACGACTTCTTCGACGCGCTCAAATCCCGCTCAAGAGGATATGCTTCTCTCGACTACGAAATAAAGGGCTACGAAACAAGCGATCTCGTTAAGCTTGATATTATGCTCAACGGCGACGTTGTTGACGCGCTCACATTTATCGTTCATCGCGAAAAAGCATACGGAAGAGCAAGAAAGATCGCAGAAAAGCTTAAGGAAAACATTCCGCGCCAGCTGTTTGAAATTCCGATTCAGGCTGCAATCGGCTCAAAGATCATCGCGCGTGAAACTGTTAAGGCGCTCCGTAAGGACGTTCTTGCAAAGTGCTACGGCGGTGATATCACCCGAAAGAAGAAGCTGCTTGAAAAGCAGAAAGAGGGTAAAAAGAAGATGCGCCAGCTTGGTAGCGTTCAGGTTTCCCCCGAAGCATTTATGGCTGTGCTTAAATTGGATGAAGAATAAGCTAAAAAAGGCGGGAAACCGCCTTTTTGAATGTTGAATAAAAAGTGCTGAACGTAGAATCAAGGTGCAAATCCGCCTTCGGATTTGGATTTATCAGCAAAACTAACATTTATACGCCCAACTCCGCAGGAACAACCTCCGATGCCCCTACGGAATTGGATGATTTATTAAAGCTTTTTCTCTTATCTTTTATCTGAGGCGAATTTATGATAGATAAAATTTTTGATAAAACTAACTCTATACCTGCTTTTCTTGCACCCATGGCAGGATTTACGGACGCCCCCTTTCGTCTGCTTTGCACGAAATTGGGATGCAGAATGTCCGTTTCCGAAATGATAAGCGCAAAGGCGATGGTGTACAGAGATAAAAAAACAGCATCTCTTGCAAAAATTGCAGAGGGAGAGGCCCCCGTTTCCATTCAGCTTTTCGGCCACGAGCCCGAGGTTATGGCAGAGGCGGCTTGTATGGTTGCGGAGGGAAGCTTCGAGGGCTGCGATTTCGCAGCGGCTCCCGTCGCAATTGATATAAATATGGGCTGCCCCGTTAAAAAAATATATTCCTCAGGCGACGGCAGCGCACTAATGCGCACCCCCGATCTGTGCGGACGACTTGTTGAAGGAGCGAGAAAATGCGGCCTTCCCGTAACGGTGAAGATCCGCGCAGGTATCACATCAGAAACAAAAAACGCAGTTGAAGTTGCCAAGGCCTGCGCCGATGCAGGAGCTGCTGCCGTTTGCGTTCACGGAAGAACAAGAGAGCAGATGTATTCTCCCGGAGTGGATCTTGATATTATCGCCGCCGTGCGCGATGCACTTCCCCGCGAAATTTACGTTATCGGAAACGGCGATGTGAAGGACCTTGCAAGCGCAAGGCATATGGCCGACTATACGGGCTGCGATGCAGTTATGATAGGACGCGAGGCTCTCGGAAATCCTTGGGCATTTGCAGAAATAGCCTCAAACGGCGAAGGCTACTACCCACCTGAAACCGAGGACAGACTCGAAACCGCAGCCGCACTTATACGCGCTGTTTGCGCAGAAAAGGGCGAGTTTGCAGGAGTTCGCGAAAGCCGCGGACGAGCTGCCCACTTTATTAAGGGCCTCCGCGGAGCAGCAGAAATGAGAGCAGCAATCAATCAGGCTGAAACCCTTGAAGAAATAATGGATATTCTAAAAATATAAAGCTAAAGTCCGCACTTAGAGTGCGGACTTTTTGCTATCCAAAGGTCCTTGTCATAATCCCCGATCATCCTGAATATGCTTTATAAAAAAGATATACGGAGGCGCCCAAATGGACAAACCGAAATATACTATACAGGAAAACAAGCTGACCACTGCAAAATTTGATCTGATCAACACCATTGATTGCGGCGGAGAATGTACTATGCCGGATTATTACCCACAGATAAGAAAAATAGTAAGCTGCACAGCCTGCGCTCTGCCCGATTCCAAATTCATATCGGGAAACACTCTTGAATTCGGCGGAACCGTCGCCTTCACAGTTTTATATATCGGCGACGACGGCGCACTAGTTTCCTTTCCATATGCAACGGAATACGTTGGAAACGAGGCACTCCCATCCGACGTGCAGGGAACTGCGGAAATTGCCATCGATGCAAAAGCAGAGGACGTACAATGCCGCGTTCTTGCTCCTCGCAAGCTTTCACTGAAGGGAAGGATCAGATCCCGCATTTCCGCAAGCGACAGAACAAGCTGCAATATCAAAATGACGGGAGCAGACGGCAAAGAGGTTTCCTCATCCGAAAGAGCCGCCATTCAAAGCCTCAGCCGCTCCATTCCCACGCTTTTGGAGGGCAGAGGAATGACCACGGGAAAAGCTTCCGACATCTTTCGCGAAAGGCAGGGTGCAAAGCCCATTTCGTGCAACGGCACCGTGAATATAACGGAAGCAAAATGCAAAAGCAATTCTATAATCGTAAAGGGTATAATTTGCGCCAAGGCTCTTGTTTTTTCACAGGACGGATCTTATTCAACCGCACGAGCGCATATTCCATTCGAGGACATTATCTCGGCCGACGGAGCAGCTGAAGGGGATCTTGCTCGGGCATGGGGCAGAATTGCTTCAGCCTCTGTTTCGGAATCGGACAACGGCGAAATATCCGCAGAGCTTGAATACGACGTTGAAGCGCAGTGGTGCAGAAAGCAAAGCCTTTCTATTATGGAGGATGCCTACGGAATAAACAGAGAATCCCGTTGCAGCTATGGAAATCTTTCGTCATTTTCCCCTCTCTGCTGCGCAAATGCATCGATCTCCGTCAACGGAAACGGCAAGAGAACAACAAAGCCCTCTGCCAACGAATATCTCATTGATACGACGGCTGAAGCAACCGTTGACCGCGCAGAGCAAAAGGATGAACGAATCGTTTTCACAGGATCCTGCAGGATAAAATCATATATCGCATCAAACGGAGAGGTCATATGCGAGGAGATGAGCCTGCCCGTAAAATATGAAGTAAAGGCAGAATCCCCTTTCTGCGAAGGAAAGATCATTCTTTTCGCAGACGTAGCCGTTACGGATATCAGCGGCAGGCTTGAGGGCGACTCAATCCATTCAGGCGCCGAGCTTTGCCTCAGCATCTATGCAAAACGAGAGAACAAAATATCCCCGCTTTCCGCTATTGCTGTTGACAAGGAGGATCCCGAACGAGCACAGGAAGCCAAGATCAAGGTGATTTACGGTGAAAAGGATCAAAGGCTCTGGGATATTTCAAAAAAATACAAGGCTTCCATAGCCAAGGTGGAAAAGGCAAACGATATGTCAAGGATAGAATCCATCGAGGGAAAACACGTCATAATACCAATCGGAATAGGATAATATTGTGCCTCGTGCAGTATAAATACACAATATGTCGTGTGTTTTGATAAAAAATCTTATAATTACCATTGAATTTTTGTTGATTATGTGGTAGAATGGTCAAAATACGTGTTTACAGGAGATCAAATATGAAAGATATCCAGGCTAAATTGACCCACGTTGGAGAACGCTTCAGACTTCAGGGAAAATTCTATGCATACAACGTTCTCGCAAACGGAAATATAAACACCACCTATTCTGTTAAATACAGAAGATTCGACGGAACAGTTAAATCATACGTTATTCAGCGCATCAACGGCTACGTTTTCAAAAATCCCGTTGAAATAATGTCCAATATAGAAGGCGTTACAGAGCATATACGAAACAAGGTTGGAAAGGGAAAAACAACTCTTCGCTTCCATCACACAGAGGATGGACAGAATTATTATAAAGACGAAGAGGGTCATTACTGGCGAGTTATGAACGACGTTGATTCCGTAACGTTCAACGTTTGTACCGACCTGAATATCCTCCGCAACGCAGGTAAAGCGTTTGGCGAATTCCAGATGCAGCTTTCCGATTACGATGCGGGTAGCCTCAACGTTACAATCCCCGACTTCCACAACACTAAAAAGCGACTTGAAAAGTTTTTCGAGGACGTTGAAGCAGACCCCTGCGGCAGAGTTAAAGAGGTTTTGCCCGAGATCGACTCTATCCGCTCCATGCGCCGCTTTGCTTCCAAGCTGACAGAGCTTCAGGAGGCAGGCAAGGTGCCGCTCAGAGTTACACACAACGACACGAAGATCAACAACGTTCTTTTCGACAAAAAGACGGGCGAGCCGCTGGTTGTTATCGACCTTGACACAGTTATGCCCGGTCTTGCGATGCACGACTTCGGCGATGCTATCCGCTTTGCCGCAAACACCGCTGCAGAGGACGAACCTGATCTGACAAAGGTTTCCCTTGATCTTGAAAAATTCAAGGCATTTTCCGAGGGCTTTATTTCACAGACGGCAGGCGCGCTCACAGATCTTGAAATAGGAACTATGGCGCTTGGCGCGCTTACTATCACGATCGAGCTTGCTTCCCGATTCCTTGACGACTATATCACCGGCGATAAATACTTCAAAACAAACTATGCGGGACACAACCTTGTCCGCGCAAGATGCCAGCTGAAGCTTGCTGAGGATATGTGGGACAAATATGAGCAGATGGAGCAGATTGTTTCCTCCATCGCATATAAAAAATAATTTTATACGAACTTTGAACCTCCAAATAAAAAAATCTTGCATTTGCCGTCAGGCAGGTGCAAGATTTTTTGCTTTATGGCACTTCATCGAAGGCGCATCAAGACGAAGCCTTGTATATCATCAAGCCGCAGGAAAGATACACGCTGGTGCGTGATGATATACAAGGGAGGCAAGCCACCCTTGATGATATACACCACGCTTCGCGCGGCGATGATATACCAAGCCTGAGGCTTGGATAAACAAAAGGAACTTTTGTTGCGCCTACGGCTTGCGACCGCCCTTTCAAATCCCGTTAATACCAGCTCCAAACAAAAAAACACCCTTTTGGGTGCTTTTTTTGTTTGGAGCTATGCCTGCTCTCGCAGGTGCGAAAATACATTTTCGCCTTCTTGTGGCTTAGTAAAGCTTAGCCTCGTGGTTAGTCTGGCGCTACGGGCTAAAAACTCCTCTCAGGAGTTTTTGTCGCGCCTACGGCTTGCGACCGCCCTTTCAAATCCCGTTAATACCAGCTCCAAACAAAAAAAACACCCTTTTGGGTGCTTTTTTGTTTGGAGCTATGCCTGCTCTCGCAGGTGCGAAAATAC
>JAZORY010000073.1:0-14500 GCA_045656825.1 Candidatus Avispirillum sp. | reverse complement strand
GTTAAGAGTTTTATTTGTGAAGAAACCAATCTTAAATAACGAACGGTCGCTCCTCATATTAAGCGCCTGAATGACCTGAGAAAGCGCAAGCACCATAAACGCAAGTGTCTGTCCGCCTGCAACGTCGTTGGTAATAATCCAACCAAAATAGAATCCGAGAAGAGACAGCACGGCAAACATTGCACCCTGAAGCACAACTCTTATACCAAGTCCGCCTGCAAAAAGGCCTTCCTTTTTAGGCTTGGGCGCCTTTTCCATTATATCGCTTTCAACGTCCTCCATACCAAGTGCGATTGCGGGAAGCGAATCTGTTACAAGGTTAATCCAAAGCAGCTGCATTGAAAGAAGAGGACTTCTATGCCAGAGAAGCATTGCAACGAATACTGCAATAACCTCGCCTATATTTGTTCCAAGCAGGAATCCTACGACCTTTTTGATATTGGCATATATTCCTCTGCCCTCGCGCACGGCATCTACTATAGTTGCAAAATTATCATCAGTGAGAGTCATATCGGCAGCGCCCTTGGCAACGTCTGTTCCCGTTATACCCATAGCGCATCCGATATCCGCCGCTTTCAAGGCAGGAGCATCATTTACACCGTCGCCCGTCATGGAAACGACCTTATCCTTTCTCTGCCAAGCTTTTACTATTCTTATTTTATTTTCAGGAGAAACTCTCGCATAAACGGATATGCTTTCAACGTTTTCATCCAGCTCAGAGTCTGTCATATTATCAAGCTCTGCACCGGTTATTGCTCTGTCGCCCTCTCTGTATATACCAAGCTCCTTGGCGATAGCCGTTGCTGTTACAACGTGGTCTCCTGTGATCATGACAGGGCGTATTCCTGCCCCGCGGCAAACTTCAACTGCTGCCTTTGCTTCAGGTCGAGCAGGGTCTATCATTCCGACAAGACCAAGGAACGTAAGCTCTCGCTCAACGTCCGCCGCGGTTGCACCTTCAGGAATTTCATCAAGCTCTCTACATGCAACAGCCAGAACACGCAGCGCACTTTCGCTCATTTCATTATTGATCTGACGCGCTTTTTCTATATCACCATTGACACAAAGCTTAGCCATCATATCAACAGCGCCCTTGACTATGGCTATCTTTTTGCCTCCGATTTCGTTAATGCTTGTCATAAGCTTACGGTCGGAGTCAAAGGGAAATTCAAGAATTCGGGGGCTTTCTGCTTCAAGCTCTGCCTTTGTCATTCCCTTTTTATATGCCGCATAAACAATAGCTGTTTCCGTTGGATCGCCTATATGCTGAACGTCTTCTCCGTTTACGTTTACAGAGCCATCGCAACAAAGAGTTGAAAGACGAAGCAAATTCATGCTTTTTTCATCCGTTGCATTTTCAATATCGATTCTGTTTTCTTCTCCGTCGCAATACAAGGAAACAAGAGTCATTCTGTTCTGTGTGAGAGTACCGGTTTTGTCGGAACAAATAACAGATGCGCTACCAAGGGTTTCAACTGCGGGAAGGCGGCGAATAATCGCATTTTTCTTAACCATTCGCTGAACACCGATAGAAAGAACCACAGTTACGATTGCAGGAAGTCCCTCAGGAATTGCTGAAACTGCAAGAGAAACGCTTGTCATAAATATTTCAAGCACGGGAATTTCGTTTGCAACGCCTACAATAAAAATAATTGCACAACAAGCAAGTGCTACGATTCCGAGATACTTACCAAGCTGAGAAAGCTTTTGCTGAAGAGGAGTTTGCGTGCTTTCCTCATTATCGAGCATATTTGCTATCTTGCCCATTTCTGTATCCATGCCCGTTGAACAAACAACTGCCGTTGCTGTTCCATAGGTTACGCTGCAGCCTGAGAAAAGCATATTGCTTCTATCACCCAGAGGAGCGTTTTCCTTTATTTCTGCCGCGGCATCCTTTTCTGAGGGAACGCTTTCTCCCGTCAGTGCTGACTCTTCACTTTTAAGAGAAGAGCTTGAAACAAGTCGGACGTCCGCAGGAACGAAATCACCTGCCTCAAGGTGAATAATATCACCGGGAACAAGAAGAGATGACTCGATCACCTTTTCCACTCCGTCGCGGATGACTCTTGCATGAGGCGCCGACATACTTTTCAGGGCATCAAGTGCCTTCTCAGCCTTGCTTTCCTGAAAAACACCCATAATTGCATTAAGCACAACTATAAGAAGAATGAGGACGGGTTCAAACAGCTCACCCATATCCTTTTCAATAATTGCGATAGCAAAGGAAACTGCTGCGGCTGCAAGAAGGATGAGGATCATAACGTCCTTCATCTGATCAAGAAATCTGGCAAACAAGGATTTCTTCTTTTTTTCGCGCAGCTTATTTTCGCCATACTGCTCTAATCTTTTGTTCGCTTCTGCTTCTGAGAGGCCCCCGATTTTATCGGTTTTTAATTCCTCACAGACAGCTTCAAGCTTTTCTGAATAATACTGCATTAATACTCCATTCTGCCATTGGGCATCATATATTTATGTTGTTATAAACAAGTATATCCATTAATTGTTAACACATTAACCTTTTTTATTGAATAATATTAAAAAACGTCCCTTTTTCAAGGGACGTTTTAACTTTATCTGTCTTCGCGGAAATATGATCTGCCGAGATGAGCAGGACCAAGGTTTTCCTTCTTATTACGAACGCTGATAAATACAAGAACTATAATAGTTACAACGTAGGGCAGCATCTTAAAGAGCTCCTGACTGCTTCGTGTAAGGCCGGGAATATAATAATATGCCCAATAAAGAATACCGAATACGTAAGCACCCCAGATAGCATTAAGGGGCTTCCAGGTTGTGAAGATTACAAGTGCAACCGCGAGCCATCCAAGCTTTTCGATTGAACCGTCGTTTGCCCAAGTGCCCTTGATATAGTCCATAACGTAATATACACCGCCGAGACCTGTGATTGCTGCACCGATACAAACTGAGAGATACTGATACTTTGTTACGTTGATACCAGCAGCATCTGCTGTTGCGGGGTTTTCACCAACAGCTCTCAAGTTAAGACCTGCATTTGTGCGGTTGAGGAAAAAATGAAGAACGATTGCAATTACGATGATTGCAAAAACCATCCAGCCGTACTGGAAGAAAATATCACCAACGATACCAAGGTCTGCAAGGAAAGGAATTCTTGCTCTGAATGCCGCACTTGTTGTAGGAACGGAGATCTGACCTACGCCGCCTGCAAGCTTATTAAGTGAGCCGCCGAAGAAGTTACCGATACCTGTACCAAAGATTGTGAGTGCAAGACCGCAAACGTTCTGATTAGCTCTGAGAGTTATTGTAAGGAAGCCGAACAAAAGACCTGCAAGCATTGAACCTACGATACCACACAGTAACGCTAAAACAAGACAAATGAACGTGTTGGGATTTTCCGTTGTTCTCTCATAAAGGAACGTTCCGGAAAGACTGGCGATACCGCCGATATACATAATACCGGGAACGCCGAGGTTAAGGCTTCCTGACTTCTCTGTCAGGATTTCGCCGACGCATCCAAACATAATAACCGTGCCGAAAGCAACAGCAGCCTGAATAAGAGTTACTATCAAATCCATATTACTTTGCTCCCTTCTTGCCGATTATAAGCTTATAGTTGATAAAGAATTCGCTACCAAGGATGAAGAAAAGGATGATACCTGTGATGATCTTGGAAGCATATTCGCTGAGCTGGAACTTAGATGCGATCTCGATCGCGCCTTTTTCAAGGAAGATGATAAGGAAGGAAATAAGAACCATTGTCAGCGTATTGAACTTTGCAAGCCAGGCAACGATAATAGCTGTAAAGCCTCGTCCGCCCGCTGTATCAGTTGAAATGGTATGGCTTACGCCGGATACTGCGATAAATCCTGCAAGACCTGCAATCGCGCCGGAGATGATCATTGTTCTAATAAAAACTCTGGAAACGTTGATACCTGCATATCTTGCTGTGTTCTCGGACTCACCTACAACGGAAATCTCATACCCGTGCTTACTGGAGCGCAGATAGAAGAACATTGCAATTGTGAGAGCGGAAATGATAAGCACGTTGATCATATACTGCTCACCGAAAAGTGAGGGGAACCAGCCTGCTTTGCTCTGAGGATTGATAATACCTACTGTATTGGAGCCATAGGGGTTTTCCCAGATGGACACGAAATATGACGTTATCTGAATCGCAACGTAGTTCATCATAAGAGTGAACAACGTTTCGTTCGTGTTAAATCTTGATTTGAAGATTGCGGGAATCATTCCCCAAACAGCGCCGCACACGCAGCTTGTTATAATCATAACAAGGAAAAGAACAGGTGTGGGAAGAACGTCGCCGAGATAGATCATACAAGCAGCAGTTGCGATACCGCCGACAAGAACCTGACCCTCAGCTCCGATATTCCAGAATCGCATCTTAAATGCGGGAGCCAATGCAACACCGATGCAGAGCATCATCATTACGTCGCGCACAAGCATCCAGATTCGACGCTTACTACCAAATGCACCCTCAAACATCGTTGCATATACTTTAAGGGGATTCATTTTTGTTATTGAATAAATAACGATAGCGCAAACTACAAGTGAAAGTGCGATAGCCACGGCACGTACAAGAATCGCCTTTGACATAGGCACGCCGTCGCGCTTAACGATTCTCACAAGAGGCTCTCTATGATTTTTTACGTTTTTTGCCATATCACTTTTCCTCCTGCTCTGTTTTAAGGTGTGTCATAAGGAGACCAACCTCTTCCTTTGTGCTTGTCTTTGCATCAACGATGCCGTTAAGCTTACCGCCGCAAAGAACGAGGATCTTATCGCAAAGCTCCATAAGAACGTCAAGGTCCTCACCAACGTATACAACGGCAACGCCTGCCTGCTTCTGCTCATTGAGAAGACGATAGATAGTATATGACGTGTGGATATCAAGACCTCTTACGGCATAAGCTGTCATAAGAACCTTAGGAGCTGCTGCAATTTCGCGGCCTACGAGAACCTTCTGAACGTTACCGCCGGAAAGACGGCGAACGGGAGTGCTTACGCCGGGAGTGTTTACCTCAAGCTCCTGCATAATACGCTCTGCAAGCTCCTTAGGAGCCTTCTTCTCTGTGAAGAAGGATTTGCCCTCGTTATAGCTCTTAAGCATCATATTATCAGTCATACCCATTGAACCAACAAGGCCCATGCCAAGACGGTCCTCGGGAACGAATGAAAGGCTGATACCCATATTTTTGATCTGACGGGGGTTCTTGCCAAGGAGCTGAACTGCCTCGTCTGCATCGGGAGCTGTATACATAACGCTACTTCCGGGAGCTGTCATCTGGAGACCTGCGATACTTTCGAGAAGCTCCTTCTGACCACAGCCTGAAATTCCTGCGATACCGAGGATCTCACCGCTATAAATATCAAAATTGATATCATCGAGGACATTGAAGCCCTCAGAATTTTTAACTGTGAGGTTTCTGATCTCAAGACGAAGCTTAGGATCAACGGGCTCGGGACGATCGATATTAAGTTCAACCTTTTTACCAACCATCATCTCTGTAAGAGAAAGTGCTGTTGCATCCTTTGTGTCAACAGTTCCAACGTATTCGCCGCGGCGAAGGATGGAAACTCTGTCGGAAATACGAAGAACCTCGTGAAGCTTATGCGTGATAATAATAACGGACTTTCCGTCATTTCTCATATTCTTAATGATATCAAAAAGCTTATCCGTTTCCTGAGGAGTGAGAACTGCGGTGGGCTCATCAAGAATAAGAATATTTGCGCCGCGATAAAGCACCTTGATGATTTCAAGAGTCTGCTTCTGAGAAACGGACATCTCATAAACCTTCTGCTTAGGATCGATATCAAAGCCATAGCGCTGGCAGATCTCAGCGATCTTAACCTCTGCTTCCTTTACGGAGCATTTTCCTTCAATACCAAGGATTACGTTTTCTGCTGCTGAGAAAACGTCAACAAGCTTGAAGTGCTGATGGATCATACCGATTCCGCAATCGAAGGCATCCTTGGGAGATGCTATTGTTACTTCCTCTTCATTTACGTAAATCTTACCGCTGTCAGGATAATAGATACCTGAAAGCATATTCATAAGTGTGGTCTTACCGCTACCGTTTTCGCCGAGAAGAGAAAGAATCTCGCCCTGGCGGATCTCCAGGCTTACGTCGTTATTTGCAACAACGGACCCGAAGGTTTTGGTAACGTGGCTAAACCTGATAGCTGCTTTTGTTTCCAAAACTACACCCCTCAATATAAATAGTGAATAATGAATAATGAATAATGAATAGTGAAAGTCAATATTCATTTTTAATTATGCATTATTCTTAAAACACACCACAAGGGAAGCCTTGCGGCTTCCCTTTAGGTTGTCTTAAAAATTACTGCTCGTTGGAGAGCTCTGTGATACCATCAATACGGATGGAGAAGGAAGGAGCACTGCGGTGCTCGGACTCGTGGAAGTAACCATCCCAGATTGCTTCCTTATCGCCTTCATCATCTGTATCATAGTCGCCTGTAAGGTCAACTACGCATGTATCAAGCTTATTGCCGCCAACTGTGAATGAATCTGTGCTGAATACGTTGAGAGAGCCATCCTTGAGGGCTGCAACAACTGCATCAACCTTTTCCTGTGTGCCTTCTGCACAGCTTGCACCGAGAGCTGTGATTGCAACAGCATCCTTAGCATAGCCTTCAGACCAGTCTGTCATAACTTCTTCACCGTTCATAACAGCGTTGAAGAGGTATTCATAGTATACGGACCAGTTGTTTGTTGCAGATGTGAGAGCTGCATTGGGAGCAACGCTGAGCATATCTACGTTGTAACCAACGGAGTAGCATACGCTACCAGCCTTAAGAGCTGCTTCAACTGCTGCAGGAGCACCTGTGGAGTCAGCGTGCTGGCAGATGATTACGCAACCCTTAGCGAGAAGAGCGTTTGCTGCTTCGCCTTCAGCTGCGATATCAAACCAAGACTGTGTGTACTGAACGAGCATTGCTACGTTTTCAACTACGCTCTTAACGCCGAGGTAGTATGCTGTGTAACCGGAAACAACCTCTGCGTAGGGGTATGCACCAACGTAACCGAGAAGGATGTTGCCGTCTGCATCGTAGTTAGCATCTGTGAGCTTACCGTCCTTTACGAGCTCAGCGAGCTTCATACCAGCAACAACGCCGGATACGTAACGGGACTGGTAAACGCTTGTGAAAGCGTTTGCAAGGTTGTCAAGACCGCTTGTTGCAGCCTTATCACCTGTCATGGAAACAAACTGAACGTCGGGGTACTCTGTTGCTGCTTCGATCATGAAGTCCTGATGACCGTAGCTGTTGGAGATTACGAGGTCGCAACCTGCGTCAACAAGGTCGAGAGCTGCATCTTTGCAAGCCTCTGTTTCGCCGATGTTGTTCTTCCAAATGATCTGTGTTGCTTCTTCAATACCGAGCTTTTCAGCTGCTTTTCTGATACCGTCCATGTGAGCGTATGTGTAGCCCTCATTTTCGTCACCAACGCTGATAACGCCGATCTTGATTCCGTCCTTCTTATCGCCACCGTTTTCGCCGCAAGCTGTGAAGCTGAATGCACAGAAAACAAGAGTCATAGCGAGAAGAATAGCAAGAATTCTTCTGTTCATCTTAATTGTCCTCCAAATAAGAATATTAAAAATTTATATCAAGGTCTTTTTAACCGAGATAATCATAAATAAATTGAAGAGCTAACAATGAAAACCTAATACAAGACATTCCTTATATAATTTTCATCATTACCTCTTCCAAACTGCCGTTTAGCAGTATACTATTCCGCCTTCAACGCTCATCTCTTTGATGCGCGCGAGACTTTCTACGCGAATACCCATATCACGAACGATCTTTCCGCCGCCCTGATATGCCTTCTCAATTACAACGCCACAGCCAACAACATCAGCTCCTGCATCCTTAACAAGACTGATAAGCGCAAGAAGAGCGCTGCCCTTTGCAAGAAAATCGTCGATTATAAGAACTCTGTCGCCGGGATTGATAAACTCCTTGGACACAATGATCTCATAAGTTTTCTTATGAGTGTAGGATTCAACCGTGGACTTATAAACGTCAGCGTAAATATTGTTGGTCTTTGTTTTCTTAGCAAAAACCATAGGCACACCGAATTTATATGCAGCCATAGTTGCAATACCGATGCCGGAAGCCTCGATTGTAAGAATCTTTGTTACGCCCTCTTTCTCAAAAAGGCGCAGAAATTCATCACCCATATCTGCAAGCAGCATAGGATCCATCTGATGATTAAGAAAGCTATCTACTTTAAGTACGTCGCCTTCGCCTATTTTACCCTTTTCTCTGATCTTATCTTCTACAAGCTTCATAACAAAACGACCTTATTTGCATAGTATTATAATAATATTCATTATACAATACCTTTTTTTATTTTTCAACACTTTATTAACAAAAAAGCAACCAAATTATTACATAAATTTCTATATTTTTTGTTAAAAGGTTGAAGAGAACCTTTTATTATGGTAAAATTATTAAAAATTCGTAAGGAGTTGATTTTTATGGAATTCAACGTTAACAGTCCAATTCTATTCATTATGGTTGGAATCGTTATCGCTTTCGTTCTTGCACAGTCCGTTTACTTCCTTGCCCGTGCAGTTAAGCGCGCAAAGGAGATCGGATTTGCAAAGAGCGTTGTTAGCAAAACTATTTCAAGCGCCGCAATATTCACAATTGCGCCCGCCGTTGCAATCCTCGTTGGTGTTGCGACGCTCTCAAAGAGCCTTGGTATTGCTCTTCCCTGGCTTCGCCTTTCAGTTGTAGGCTCACTTTCCTATGAATCTATTGCAGCAAACTCTGCACTTGAGGCTCTTGGACTCAACACTGCAACTCAGATCACAGATGCATCCGCCTTTGTTACCGTTCTGTTTGTTATGACAATCGGTATTGCAGTTGGTCTCATATTCGTTCCCTTCTGCACTAAGAAAATTCAGGGCGGACTCAAGAGCATGGAAAAGCGCGACAAGAAATGGGGCGAGATTTTTAACAACTCTATGTTCCTCGGTATGATATCCGCTTTCCTCGGCTACGTTTTCTGCGACGTTTCCGGCGCCTTCTCAGGCAACTTCGTTGGTCTTATTCCCGTTTGCGTTATGGGCGTTTCCGCTGTTGTTATGGCAATCTGCGGACTTTGCGCAACAAAGGTGAAGACTATGAAATGGATGAATGACTACGCTCTTCCCATCAGTCTTATTTGCGGTATGGCAGCAGCTATCCCGATCACAAGCTGGTTATCATAAGAAAGGAGAATGAAAATGAAAAAAGAAAAGCTTACATATCTTGAAAGCGTTCATCGCGATGGACGCATCTGGGGCGTTATTCTTTGCCTCGTTATTCTCCTTTTCCCCATTGCAGTTTGCCTTATCTTCAAGGCTGTTCCCAACTGGAATGCTCTTCTCAAGGGCGCAATTGCCGTTATGCCTATGTACTGGGCGGTTGGTATCGTTGAAATGTTCACCTACGTTCCCATGCTTGGTGCAGGCGGCGCTTACCTTTCATTCGTTACAGGTAACATCTCCAACCTGAAGCTTCCCTGCGCGATCGATGCTATGGAAAGAGCTAACGTTAAGTCAAGCTCCGAGGAAGGCGAGATCATTTCAACAATCGCTATTTCCGTTTCCAGCATCGTTACAACGCTTATCATTATTATAGGCGTTATTCTTATTGCTCCTCTCACACCCGTTCTTGAAAGCGAGATCCTCACTCCTGCATTTGAGCAGATGCTCCCCGCACTCTTTGGCGGACTTGCAGTTGTTTTCGTTTCTAAAAATGCGAAGCTCTCCATCGCTCCCATCATTCTTATGCTTGTTCTCTTTATCTTCGTTCCCGCACTTAATCAGAGCACAGTTGGAATCATGGTACCCGTTGGCGTTCTCTTCACAATCGCTGTTGCAAGAATTATGTATAAAAAAGGATGGCTGTGATGAAATTTTTACTTATAATCCCTGCTCTTCTGATCGTTTTCTTAGCTGTGCTTCTTATTCGTACAGCTGCATTCAAGCCGAAGGACAATACAAAGATCCTTGACGGCGAGGAAACACTTGACCGCCAGCTTATAGTTGACCGTCTTTGCCGTCTCGTTCGCTGCAAGACTGTCTCATACAGAGATGTATCACTTGAGGATGATGCTGAATTTGAAAAGCTCATTGATATGCTTCCCGAGCTTTACCCCAACGTTTTTAAGGCTTGCACTCTGACACGTCTTGCAGACCGCGGACTTCTCTTCAAATGGGAAGGAAAGAACCATGGCGAGCCTGCCGTTATGATGGCTCACTACGACGTTGTTCCCGTTAACGAGGAAATGTGGGAAAAGCCTCCCTTTGAGGCGATCATTGAAGATGACGTTATCTGGGGCAGAGGTACTCTTGACACAAAGGGCACATTCAACGGAGTTCTCAGCGCAGCAGACAAGCTGATTGCTGAAGGCTTTGTTCCTGAAAACGATATGTACTTTGCTTTCTCAGGAAATGAAGAAACAAACGGCCAGGGTGCTATCAACATTGTTGACTGGTTTGAGGCAAACGGCATCACTCCCGCGCTTGTTGTTGACGAGGGCGGCGCCGTTGTTGAAAACGTTTTCCCCGGAGTTAAGGTTCCCTGCGGTGTTATCGGTATTGCTGAAAAAGGACTTATGGACGTTCAGTACAAGGTTAAATGCGGCGGCGGACACGCTTCTGCTCCTGCGCCTCACACTCCCGTTGGTATTCTCTCCCGTGCTTGCTGCAAGATTGAAAATCATCCCTTTAAGTCTCACCTCACAAAACCTGTTGCTGAAATGTTTGACACATTAGGTCGCCACTCCACATTCCTTTACAGAATGATATTTGCAAACCTCTGGTGCTTCTCCGGTGTGCTTGATATGATATGCAAGTCCTCCGGTGGCGAGCTTAACGCTATTATGAGAACAACTGTTGCATTCACACAGATGAAGGGCAGCTCAGCTTCAAACGTTATTCCTCCCGAAGCAACTATGGTTTCAAATATGCGCCTTAATCCTGAGGACACGATCGACACAGCGCTTGAATATCTGAGAAAAACTGTTGATGATGAAAACGTTGAGATAACTCTTCTTGACGGAATGAATCCCAGCAGAATTTCAGAAACCTATTGTCCCGCCTGGGATAAGGTTGCATCAGCTGTTGCTTCCACATGGAAGGGATGCATAGTTTCCCCCTATCTTATGATGCAGTGCTCCGACAGCCGCCACTACGGCAGAATTTCCGATAAGGTTTATCGCTTCTCTGCTATGGACCTTACAAAAGAGGAAAGATCCACTATCCACGGCAACAACGAGCGTGTTCGTATTGACTGCGCAGTTAAAGCCGTTGAATTTTACGTTCGCTTGATGCGTCAGTGCTGATAAAATTAAAACGAGAAAGGAGATGCTTAGCATCTCCTTTTTTATTTTACACCTTATCCATCATCTTCTATGACACCTTTTCCTTAAGGAGAAGGCTAATATAAAAACCCTCCCCGATTTCTCGGGGAGGGTTGAAATCAGATTAATAGTTTTCAGCGTGAACTTCGAAGTGTGCCTGAGCGTGATCGCATACGGGGCAAACCTCGGGAGCCTTTGTGCCAACTACGAGATGTCCGCAGTTTCTGCATTCCCAAACCTTAACCTCGCTCTTTTCAAATACCTGTGCTGTTTCAACGTTGTTAAGAAGAGCACGATATCTTTCCTCGTGAGCCTTTTCAATTGCTGCAACGCCTCTGAACTGCTCTGCAAGCTCGTGGAAGCCTTCTTCATCTGCTTCCTTTGCAAATGTGTCGTACATATCTGTCCATTCGTAGTTTTCGCCTTCTGCTGCGTGGAGAAGGTTTTCAGCTGTGTCGCCAAGCTCACCGAGAGCCTTGAACCAAAGCTTTGCATGCTCCTTTTCGTTATCAGCTGTCTTTAAGAAGAGAGCTGCGATCTGCTCAAAGCCCTGCTTCTTTGCTACGGAAGCGAAATATGTATACTTATTTCTTGCCTGGCTTTCGCCTGCGAATGCTTCCCAAAGGTTCTTTTCTGTTTTTGTTCCTGCGTAGATGTTCTTTGCCATTTTATTGTCCTCCTGAATTTTTTCAAATACGTTAGCGGGCTGTCTGCACTTGGGGCACTTGAAATCGTCGTTCATTTCGCCCTCGTGGATATAGCCACAAATTGAACATTTATATTTTGCCATTTATATTAACCAAACCTTTCAGTTGATTTCTTATCTTGTGTCCTTATTATATCAACGCTAAAACTACGTTTCTGTGATCAAATCACAAGCCCACAAAAACCATAGTTTTTCTGAAAATATGATATCACAATCAACCCTTAATGTCAACGGGATTTTCTTTTCACCGCAAAAAATGCCGCAGTTTTGATGCTGCGCCATTTTACGCTTTTTAATTATTCAGCGTCTTTCTTCATAGGTCTTACGAAGATGAAGCTGAGAAGAAGTGCTACTACGTAGAGAGCAACTGTTACGTACATAACTGTCTGATAACCAACTGTGTTATAAGCTGCTTCTGTATCGCCGATGTGGTTAACGATCCATGTTGCAAGCTGGTTACCGGAAAGACCTGCAAACGCCCAAGCGGAAAGTGTGATACCGTGGAGCGCGCTGATGCTTCCCATACCATAGTGGTCGGAAAGGAGCGTGGGAACGTTGGAGAAGCCTCCGCCGTAGCCTGCGTTTACTACCATAATAAGTACGAGAACGATTGCTGCAAGAACGCCGTTTTCAGCACCCTTTGTTACAGCACCTGTTGCTACAACAACACCTGTCATAACGATAGATGCAATGAAGATGATCTTATAGATTGTGTTTCTGTCCTTCATCTTATCGCCGAGAGCGGAAAGACCGAGACGGCCGCCTGCATTGAAGATTGCAGATACTGTGGAAACGATACCTACAACGCCTGCAAGGCCGATGCACTTAACGATTGCCTTTTCCTGAGAGATAAGAGCGAGACCGCATGTGATGTTGATATAGAACATAAGCCAGATACCAACGTAGTTCATTACGGGTCTTGTCTTGATAACTGCGATAATGCTCTGCTTCTCAGCCTTGTTGCTGGGCTCGTGCCAATCGTCAGGCTTCTTGAGAAGGAGATGACCTACAAACATCATTACGAAATAAACGCCTGCGAGGATGATGAACATCTTATAGATGCCGCCTTCGCCAAGGCCCTCAAGCATAGACTGCATGATAGGGCTGGCAATTGCCTTTGCTGCACCAAAGCCTGCTACTGCAAGACCTGTTGCAAGGCCCTTCTTGTCCTTGAACCAAAGCATAAGTGTTTTTACGGGAGAGAGGTATCCTGTGCCAAGACCGATACCCATGATGAGACCGTAGCAAACGTAGATACCTATGAGAGCAAGAACGCTGCCCTTATGGAGACCACCATAATAGATGAACGCGCCTGTTCCCGCCATACCTGCAGCAAAGCAGATTGCTGCGATAAGGGAGGATTTATGAATATCTTTTTCAACGATATTTCCAAGGAATGCCGCAGACATACCAAGGAAGAAGATTGCAAAGCTGAACGCCCACTCTGTTGCGCCCTTGGAGAAGCCGATATACTCAGCAATTTCCTGGCTGAAGATGGACCAGCAATAAACTGTACCTATACTACAATGAAGCAGAAGCGCAGGAATAGCTGCTCTGATCCACTTGTTAGTTCTCCAACCGCCATTTTTCTTAACTTCGTTAGCCATTAGAAAAAGTTCCTTCTTTCATTATATTTAGTTGTTTCCAACCAAACTATGTTACCACAAAGATTTACCAAATGCAAGCAAATATTACTTTATTTTACGGATGTGTTTTGACTTTTATTTCCGTTTTTTGAATATACGCTTCAAATTACGTCATCTTTAGCATTTTAGGCGCCCGCATTATTACTTATGATGTTTTCTTCCGAACACTCGTCAAGTTTGTCAATTGCCTTTATTAAGTGCCCGCCCTGCATCGTATTGCCTGAGATATTGCAAGATGATAGGCGTTTGCATACAACGCTGTAATCGGGGCCGTATCCGCCCTCCTCACCGAAATCGTCCTTGCCGCTGATAAAGGTGTTTCCCGTAAATGCAAGGTTATAGCAATTATCAAAATAAAGATGGCATTTTTCGTATTCACCAACGGGAAATTCCTCAGTCGACTTTCCGCTGCGGTTGAAAATATTACCCGTTGCCGCTATATTATGGCAAGGAGTTCTCTCCCCCACAAGCTTTATTGCAGGTCCGTAGGCGCGATCGAAATAATTGCCCGTTATATTAAGCAGATTGGAATTCACCAGATTAAATCCGCCGCCTCTATTCCATTCAACTCTGTTTCCCGTTATTGTAACCGCAGCGCAGGTAATGTCCGTATATATACCCGCACCATGATTTGTGTGCATAATGCAATCGGTTATCCATCCGTCCCAGCCGTTTATGTAAATTGCATTTCCCTTATTTGCAACGAACATAGAGCTCTTTATGGTGAATGCCCAGATTCTTTCAAGATGAACTGCATCTCCACTGAAATTC
>JAZORY010000072.1:0-6473 GCA_045656825.1 Candidatus Avispirillum sp. | reverse complement strand
TGAAACGATCTCGGGAATTATATCGCCCGCCTTCTGAACAACCACGGTGTCGCCGATTCTGATATCTCGGCTTCTGATTATATCTATATTATGAAGAGTTGCTCTTGAAACTGAGGTTCCTGCCAGTCTGACCGGCTCAAGAACTGCATTGGGAGTGATAACGCCCGTTCTGCCAACCTGAAGGGCGATATCAAGAAGCTTGGTTTCCTTCTGCTCAGGAGGGAATTTATAAGCAACAGCCCATTTGGGAGTGTTTGTGTTTTCGCCAAGCATTTCTCTGTATGAAAGGCGGTTTGTTTTGATAACAACGCCGTCTATATCATAGGGAAGATCGTCGCGCTGGCTGCCAAGGCTTTCGATTGCATCTACTATCTCACAGGATTCGCCTGAAAGTGTCAGCACCTTGACTGTCGGAAGCCCAAGCTCTGCCATTCGCGAAATAGTTTCTGTGTGGCTTTCCGCCTCTCTTCCGTCAGGATACAGGCTTCCTGCCTGCAAATTGAAAACGAATATATCAAGGCCTCTTGCGCCTGCTTCCTTTGCATCAAGTCGGCGAAGAGAGCCTGCCGCAGCGTTTCTGGGGTTTGCCCAAAGCTTTTCCCCTGCCTCTTCCTTTTCCGCATTGAGACGTGCAAATGCCTCTCTTGGCATATACACCTCTCCACGAACCGTTATGGAAACGTTTTCCTTTAATCTATGAGGAATAGCCTTTATTGCGAGAATATTCTCTGTTACGTCCTCGCCAACAGTTCCGTCGCCTCTGGTGGCGCCCTGAACGAGCACTCCGTTTTCATACGTGAGACCAACGGAAAGGCCGTCTATTTTAGGCTCAACGGAAAACTGAAGGTCGCCAATGCCCTCCTCAAGAAGCGCCGCCTTTGATTTGTCAACAAATGCCTCCAGCTCCTCATAAGAGAAAACGTCGGTGAGGGAGCCCATTTTCGCCACGTGGGTTACCTTGCTGAATTTATCCCCCGCCTTTCCTCCAATCTTATGAGAGGGAGAATCAGGGCTGTCAAGCTCGGGGAACATAGCTTCAAGCTCGCCGAGACGGCGATAGAGCATATCATATTCATAGTCGGAAATTTCAGGGGTGTCCTTTTCATAATAGAGCTTTGAATGATATAATATCTGCTCTCTAAGCTCTTTTATTTCTAATTCTGCCGTTTTTTTATCCATTTTCAGACCCCTTGAAAAATAATATTTATCTACTTTATTTTACCACATTCAAAGGATAAAAATCAATGAATTTATCCGAAAAACCATTGACTTTATGGCACTTCGGGAATATAATTGATATATGAACAGTTATTCATATGTTTGAGGTGAACTATGTCAGAACACATTCATGCAGATCACTGCAACACGTCCGCAGACCACATCCCCTGCGACGAAATGCTGTATGATCTCGCCGAATTATACAAGGTTTTCGGCGACTCAACCAGAGTTAAGATCCTTTGCATTTTATTTGAGGGAGAGATGTGCGTTCAGCATATTTCCGAGATGCTCTCCGTTTCTCAGTCCGCCGTTTCCCATCAGCTGAGAATCCTTAAGGGCGCCCGTCTCGTTAAATACAGACGCGACGGAAAAACAGTTTATTACAGCCTTGCAGACGACCACGTTCGTGAGATCATCGGCTGCGGCATCGAACACATTTCAGAATAATTTTTCAAAAGGAGATATAAATATGACAAAGGTTTTCAGACTTACAGAAATCGACTGCCCCGTTTGCGCAGGCAAGGTGCAGGACCTTATTTCCAAAATCGACGGCGTTGTGAGCGCAAGAGTTGATTTCCTGGTTCTTAAGCTTACTATTGAGGCTGAGGAGAAGGACTTCCCTGCTATTATGAAGCAGGCTGAAAAGGCTGTTAAAAAGATCGAGCCCGATTGCGATATCGAGGATTGGGACTAAGCTTTAAGAAGGTTTTGTTATGGCTAAAAAGAAACGCAAGCTGAACAAAACTCAGAGAAAGCGCCTCGTCTCCGTTGTTTCGGGCGGGGCGCTGTTTGCTTTGGGTGCTTTATTCAGCGTTTTTGATCTAAACATCCCCTCCGCCGTTTCATTCACGGCAGCAGGCGCGGCGGCAGGTGCTATGTGTGTAACAAGAGCTGTCAACGGAATAAGGGCGAAAAATTTCTTTGACGAAAACACACTTATGACTATTGCTGCGATCGGCGCCGTTGCTATCGGAGAATATCCCGAGTGCGCCGCCGTTATGATCCTTTATCAGATAGGCGAGCTTTTTCAATCCCTTGCCGTTGGCAGATCAAGACGGGCCATCAGTGCGCTCAGCCGTCTTTGTCCAGACACAGCTCACGTTCTGCGCGACGGTTCCTTTACAGAGGTTAGCGCAACTGACGTTGCGGAGGGCGAGACTATTCGCATCAAAGCAGGCGAAAGGATCCCCGTTGACTGTGTTATAGTCTCCGGATCAACCTCAGTTGATACGTCTCCCGTTACGGGAGAAAGTATTCCCGTTGACTGCAGCGAGGGCTCCGCGATCTATTCCGGATGCCTTAATTTAACGGGATTGATTGAAGCAACCGTTATTCGACCTGCCTCTGACAGTGCGGCTGCAAGAATCCTTAAGCTGACTGAGCAGGCTTCCGACAGAAAAACCAGATCGGAAGCATTTATCACCAGATTCGCTAAGGTGTACACACCCCTCGTTTGTATTATCGCCGCGATGACAGCATTTGCTATCCCTCTTGTTTTATCTCTTTTCGGCAAGGTCTTTATTGAGGAATTTGCCATCTGGGGCAAAAAAGCTCTTTCTATGCTGGTTATTTCCTGCCCCTGTGCTCTTGTTATTTCCGTTCCTCTTGGTTATTTCTGCGGACTTGGTAAGGCGTCTAAATCAGGAATACTTATCAAGGGCAGCGCTTTTATCGACACTCTTGCTGATGCCGACTATGCTGTTTTCGATAAAACAGGTACTCTGACAAAGGGAAAGCCCGCTGTTTTCAGCATAGAGCCTGCTGATAACGTTAGCGATGCGATGCTTATGCAATACGCGGCGTCTGCCGAAATTGCATCAAGCCACCCTATCGCAAAGGCAATTTGCGACTATTATGACGGCGAACTGATCAAAGCTCTTTCCCTGAAGGAAATTGCAGGAAGCGGCGTTGAAGCTCAGCTTGAGGGCATCGGTCTCCTCAAGGTCTGCAAGCCTCAGCGGGATACTGAATATACAGCTGTTGACGTTATATTGAACGAAAAGCATATTGGAACGATCTCCCTTCGCGACGAGATCAAGGATGGCGCAAAGGATGCTATCAGACAGATAAAGCGCCTTGGAATCAAAGAAGCTATTATCCTCACGGGCGACAGCGCAGGTGAGGCTGAGCGCGTTAAGAACGAGCTTGAGGTTGACACAGTTCATTCAAGGCTACTCCCCGAGGAAAAGCTGGCGCGTATTGAAGAGCTATGCGAAAAAGGAAAAACTATTTACGTTGGAGATGGTATCAACGATTCTCCTTCCCTTGCACGAGCGGACGTGGGAGTTGCCATTGGCGTTTTGGGAACGGATGCTGCAATCGAGGCAGCTGACGTTGTTCTTATGGACGGCTCACCTGCGCGACTGACAGATGCAATCAGAATTTCCAAAAAAACTTACAATGCTGTTAAATTCAACATTATTATTTCTCTTGCAGTTAAGGCTTCCGTTCTCTCCCTTGCCATGATGGGTATTACGGGAATGTGGAGTGCCGTGCTTGCCGACGTAGGCATGTGCATAATATGCGTTTCCAATTCCATGCGGCTGCTGAAATAAGCTTTATATGAAAAAATCCTTCCCATCGGGAAGGATTTTTTATGCAGTTAAAAACCCCCGATTGAATCGGGGGTTTTTATAACTAAACGTTATGATTGATAACTGATTAGCTTAATTAAGTTCTTCAACTTCGTACTTAGTGTACTGGAACTTGTTGAGGAGAAGGAGCTTGAGATTAGCGTAGTCAGTGTTGTTAACTGCACCAGCGTCATCAAGATTAACGTTAGCAGCTGCTACCTCATCAGGTGTGTATTTTCCAAGGAGGTACAGCTTAAGTCTAGCGTAGTCAGTATTATTAACTGATCCATTGCCATCAATATCTCCGTGGAGGAATGTAACAGCTTCGAATGTTACGTCGTTTTCAGGAACTACGAACTCAATTGTTCTTGCTGTTGCATCTGCAACTTCAGCGCCTTCAACTGCCCAGCTCTTGAATACGAGATACTGAGTTCCGTTCTTATAGAGCTGAGGAGCGTGAACTGTAATTATTTCGCCGGGCATGCATTCTGTAGCTTCGCCGTTGATTGTTACAACTACTGCCTTCTTTTCGATCTTAGCGATCTCGTCGATTTCAACGTTGAGCTCAACGTCTTCGCCAGCAGCGTTGATAACGTTGCCTTCGTTGAGAGCTACGCTGATATCATATTCAGCATCGTAATCAGCGATCTCGAATACGAGCTCGAGGATTCTACCGTTTGCTGTGATATCTTCCTTAACAGATGTTTCGTTGTTAGCGAAGTAAACATCACCGTTTGCATTTGTGATAGCGTCGCCGTCAGCGAATACGTCTGTGTGGAGGATTGTGTCTACAAGTGTGAGAGCTTCTGTGTTGTAATCAACTGTGAAGCCGAGTGCCCAGAGACCGGGGTTGTTGAGGAGGTCAACGTAAACGTGGAGCTTACCGTTAACGTCTTCGCCGGAAACTGCAAGCTTAGCAGAGAGGTCTACGTTGCAAACGAATTCCATTTCAACGGGACCTTCAGAGTTTGCATGGTTATCAGCGTCTCCTTCGGAGGGCTGGAGTGTGAATCCAAGATCAGCTGTACTATCAACGATTTCGAATACGAAAGTTACTACTTCACCGTTATTCATAGTATCAAAGATACTGTTCATATCAGCCTGGATCTTAATTCTGCCATCAGCTGCAAAGCTCATTACGTTAACAGCGTCAAATACTTCATTGGAAGCAACGAAGCTATCAAACTTAAGAGCCTCTGTGTTGTAGTACATAGTCAGATAAGCTGCGAGGAGACCTTCTGTGTTGTTGCTGAGGTCGAGTGTAACGTTGAGCTTGCCGTCAACGATTTCACCATCAAGTGTGTAAAGAACCTTCTTAACTACAACTTCCTCGAAGGAAAGTGTCCAGTTAACTGTACCTGCGGGAGAGTTCCAAGGTTCTGCGGGGTTGTATGTGTTAACAACTACTGTTACTGTGTCGCCTGCCTTAACGTTGATTGTTTCGGAAGGAACAACTGTTTCGTCATCAAACCAGTGCATTTCACCGTAGTAGTAGTTTCCGTAGTCCTCAGGGTCAGCAGGTGTCTTCATAACCTGATATGACCAACCGTAAGCAGGAGCTGTTCTTGCAGCGTATGCAAGGATATCGCTCATTGTAACTGTGAGGATACCGTCTGTTTCTACGTTGTACTCGAAGAAGTAGCCCTGGCTGCCTGCAGCGATATCAGCTGTGTTTTCACCGACAACTGCTTCAGCGGGTCTCTCTCTTTCACCGATTTCGGGCATCTTATTGAACGTTACGCTTACCATAACGTTACCTGCGGGATTTGTCCAGCTAGTAGGATCGTAAGTAGCAGCCATAACGATGATCTCATCGCCTGCGCTTACTTCAATCTCTTCAAGCTCAACAACAACTTCGTCGTCGCTCCAATGAGTATCGCCGTACTTACCTGCTGTGATGTTGTTTACAACATATGCCCAACCGAGATCTGTATAGATATCGTCTACGTATGTATAAGCTGCAACACCTACCATAAGTATGCCGTCAGCGGGAGCAACGATCTTGTAGAAGTAACCATTGTTACCCAATGAAAGCTCAGCCTCACCGGAGCCGTAATATCTGCCCATCCCCTCGCTGAGCTCGATCACAGCGGGGTTATCCATTGTACCTGTTTCAACTACGCCGGATTCGAGAATCATATATACGATAACAGAATCTGTTTCGGAGCTGTTGTATACCTTAACGATATTGTAGCCCTGAAGCTCAAGCTCTGCTACGTTGTCTTCACCTGTGGGAAGAACCTGAGTTTTACCGTAAATGAGCATGTAATCTGCGCTTGTTGCGTAACCAACAGTTACCTTACCAAACTCTTCAGCTGTCTGAACCCATGCTGTTTCGCCGGGAGCAACTGTTACCTTAAGAGCAGGCATCATAGGAGATGTGGAAACGTTAAGCTGATAGGGGTTCTCGGGAGTACCGATAGCAGGAGTGGGTTCTTCTGTTTCAGGTTCCTTTGTTGTTGTGTCGGGCTCGTCAGAAGATTCAACGGGATCTTCAGAGGATTCAACGGGATCTTCAGAGGATTCAACGGGATCTTCAGAGGATTCAACGGGATCTTCGGAGGATTCAACGGGATCTTCAGAAGATTCAACGGGATCTTCAGAGGATTCAACGGGATCTTCAGAGGATTCAACGGGATCTTCAGAAGATTCAACGGGATCTTCAGAGGATTCAACGGGATC
>JAZORY010000071.1:0-7548 GCA_045656825.1 Candidatus Avispirillum sp. | reverse complement strand
AAGCGCTGTCCTTTCTTCAATAAACAGGAGTCCTAAGCACTATGAGATCATGCCGAAACAAAACAATAGATTTCTCCCCGGATCAAGGCGCTGAGTATCTGGAGCGCTGCATCACCCCACGCTCTCCCACCGGTAAAACCGAGATATTGGATAAAACAATTCTTGGGGACAGCATGGAGATAATGCCTCTGCTGCCCAAAGCCTTTGCAGACCTTGTCATCGCCGACCCTCCCTACAACATGAATAAGAATTTCGGGGAAAACGCATTCCACCGTCTATCCGACGACGAGTATTATAAATACACCCTCCGCTGGTTGGAGCAGGTACGTCCCCTTATGAAGGATACAGGCAGCATCTATGTCTGCTGCGACTGGGGCTCCTCCGCCGCTATCTCTGCTGCCCTGAGCGAATTCTTTTTCGTGAGAAACCGCATTACATGGCAGCGTGAAAAGGGCCGTGGCGCAAAAGCTAATTGGAAAAATGGAATGGAGGATATTTGGTTTGCCACGAACAGCAACGACTACGTATTTAACCTCGACGATGTTAAAATCAGAAAAAAGGTTATTGCTCCATACCGCGTAGACGGGAAGCCTAAAGATTGGTCTGAAACGGAAAACGGAAATTATCGTGATACTTGCCCCTCTAATTTCTGGGATGATATCACTATTCCTTTTTGGTCTATGGCAGAAAACACTGCACATCCAACACAAAAATCAGAAAAGCTAATAGCTAAAATCATCCTTGCCAGTTCTTGCGAAGGAGATATCGTATTTGACCCTTTCTTAGGATCAGGAACAACAAGCGTTGTAGCCAAAAAGCTCATCCGCCACTATATCGGAACAGAAGTAGAAAAACAATACTGTGTCTGGGCAGAACAGCGTCTTGAAATGGCAAAAAGCAATTCTGAAATCCAAGGATATGTTAACGGCGTATTTTGGGAAAGAAATTCGTTGGCAGAACAAAATTCAACTCAAAATAAGCCTAACATCACTAAATCAAATAAAGAAAAACAATCTCCAAACATTAAATTAAACGAAATCCAAGAAGCTATGTTTGATTTTTGAAAGGTATAAAAATGTACAACAAAAAAATTATAGCGCAGTTGATTGAATATGTGTCAAGCAAGGACGGTAAAACTGACAAAATCAGTTTACAAAATTCTTTACAAAAAGAGTTTGAGCTTACAAAGGATCGAAGCGTGTTTTTCTGCGATTGGTTTGCAATCAGATTCTGCAAAGCTGCATCCAAAAATTTTGGTAATACCGTTTTATCACTATCCGCACTACACAAATATGACAACATACCCTTTATTGTTTGCTTAGTAACTCCAACTCGCAACTATTTAATGTTGGCAAACTCAACGTTTCTCAGAAAAATTAGCCATTCTTCACAGGAGCTCCGCCAAAATAATATAAAAGGAAGCTTCAACGGAAGCGATATCATGCGAGAATTTGAAGGTGTTGAGAATATTCCCAACAACTTTGAATATCTATACAATACTCACGAAAACTATACCTTTGAAGAAAATCTTAATCGATTAGTTGAAGCAACGAACAATATTGCTCCTACGGGCAAAAAATTTATGCCCAATTCAGAACAAGTAGAATGTATCAGAGAATCAGTTGGCCGAGCAATTTCATTTTTACGTTCTAATGAATATAAACTGTTAAATGAGGATTTGAACGCTCGCGTCCGCGCCGTTGAGTCTGAAATAGCAATTGCAGCCTTTATAGATAACGTTAATTTGCGCGGCCGAATCATTGAATACTTGATTACAGCAGAAGATGATCTTAAAACCACTTTAATGAATTGCCTGCACGAAAAGCAACCACTCCCTCAAATTTTCACCGCCGACGAACTGGGCGATTACGAGAGAGAGTTCGAAAGTTATCGTACTGCAACGGATATTAAAACCAAAATCCTATTCCTATCCAGCAATCCCAAAGGCTACAATATTGATAAATTGCTTTCTTTTCTTTCTGAAAATAAAAGCGTATACCTAGTTTATATCGTAGCTATTGATAAAGACAGAAAAATCCAAACTCGACTATGTTCAATGTTCAACCACCAGCTATTATCCGGCACAAGAATCATTAAACATTGGGCTGGGCGAAATTCACGCGGCGTAACTCAATATGAAGGCAAATCACTGGAAGCTATTATAGAAGATTTTGATTTTGAAATTGACTACAACGATTCTCAAGACTTTATCACTGTTTGTCTTAACAGTTAATTCAGAATGTTTCATCAAAAAAGAGACCATCCTTCACGATGGTCTCTTTTCAGTTATACGTTATTCGTATTATTCGTCGTCTGCTTCAGCCTTAGCCTTTGCGATGATCTTCTGAGCTTCGCTACTCGGAACCTCTTCATAGCGAACGAACTTGAAGGTGTAAGATCCTCTGCCCTGAGTCATAGCGCGGAGAACGATAGTATAATCCATCATTTCAGCCTTGGGAGCTTCAGCCTCGATAATTGTGTAGCCCTTTCTGTCTTCATCGGGGGTCATACCCATAACGCGACCGCGGCGCTTTGTGATATCGCCCATAACGTCGCCCATCATATATTCGGGAACGGAAATCTTCAATTCGCCAACGGGCTCCAGAAGAACAGGGTTTGCATTGGGAAGACCGTTCTTATATGCAAGCTTAGCTGCAAGCTTGAAGGAGATTTCATTGGAGTCAACGTCGTGGTAGGAGCCGTCGTAAAGATCAGCCTTAAGGTTTACTACGGGATATCCTGCAAGAACACCCTTGGGCATTGCCTCGTGGAGACCCTTTTCAACTGCGGGATAGAATCCCTTGGGAACTGCGCCGCCTACTACGGACTGTGTGAATGTAAGTCCATCCTCTTCACCGCGGGAGAATGTGATCTTAACGTGGCCGTACTGACCGCTACCGCCGGACTGCTTCTTATGCTTACCTTCAGCCTGAACGGATTTCTTGATTGTTTCTCTATATGCGATCTTGGGCTCTACAAACTCAACCTTTGTGCCATAGCGATTCTTCATCTTGGATTTAACAACGTCAAGATGGATATCAGAAACACCGGAAAGTGTGAGCTGCTTTGTTTCAGCATTGTTTTCATAAACGAGAGTCTTATCCTCGTCAAGAAGCTTAGCGATTGCAGAGGAGATCTTATCCTCGTCGCCCTTAGCGCCGGCAACAACTGCCTTTGTCATATGAGCCTCGGGGAACTTGATTCCAACGTATGTAATAGCCTTGCCTGCGCAAAGTGTGTCGCCTGTTGCTGTATCGGAAAGCTTGAGAAGCACGCCGATATCACCGCAGCAAAGCTCGTCAACCTCGATCTGCTGCTTACCGCGAACAACGTAGATATGACCTGCCTTTTCCTGAGAGCCTGTTCTGGAGTTTACAAGAACTGTGTCCTTCTTGAGAGTACCGTTCATAACCTTGAACATTGTCTGCTTACCGAACTGGTCAGCAACTGTCTTGAATACGAACAGTGAGCAATCTCCTTCGGGCTCGATGGGCTTATCTGCAATAAATTCGTCAACGATGATCTTCTCGTTCTTCTTAGCTGTGATTCTGGGGAAGGAGCCCTTAATTGCGGAAACCAGAGTTCTAACGCCCCACATATGAGGAACGGAGCCGCAATATACGGGAACGATATCACCTGTGATAATAGCCTGATGGAGAGCCTCGATCGCCTCAGCAGACGTGATAACCTCGCCGCCGAAGAACTTATCCATAAGCTCGTCGCTTGTTGTTGCAATTGCTTCGTTAAACGTTTCAAGATACTGCTCTACGATAGCATAAAGATCAGCATCCATAGGAATATCGCTGCGGCGACCCTTTTCGTCGAACACGAATGCCATTCTCTCTGCAAGAGAAACGTATGTCATTCTGTCCTTATACATAACGGGAACGCTTGTGAGACAAACTCTGCGTCCGAACTTTTCGCGGATGTCGGAGAATACTCTTTCGTAGTCAGCCTCAGCCTCGTCAAGCTTGTTGATAAAGAATGCAACGGGCATACCTGCCTTTGTTGCTCTTTCCCATGCAAGCTCTGTTCCAACCTCAACGCCTGCCTTACCGTCAACAACGATAACTGCCGCGTCAGCTGCACGAATACCTTCCATAGTTTCGCCGATGAAATCGGGGGAACCGGGAGTGTCAAGAACGTTTATCTTATGATCGTGATAGTTAAAGCCAATATTTGAAAGAGAAACTGATGAGCCTCTCGCAATTTCTTCAGGATCAAAGTCAGATACTGTATTTCCATCAGAAATCTTACCCATTCTGTCGATGTCGCCTACGCTGAAAAGCATAGCCTCGGCAAGAGACGTTTTACCGCTTCCGCTATGTCCGAGAAGCACAAGGTTTCTAATGTTTTTTGTGGTAATTGCAGCCATGGTTAGATAAATCTCCTTTATTATTTGTTCCATTTAACCAAAAGTCAATGATAAATTAATTATAAACTACACAATTTGATTATGCAAGTACAACCCACCGATTTGATGTAGAATAAAAAGTATGTTTTTTGTGGATTTTTACCAATTTTACAGCAGATTAATCGTTTTTGTGATGAAATATGCCAACAAAATACAAGCAGGAACTGTTATCACCCACCCAAAAACGATTCCATAAAGCTCTTTTTTGTCAAAACCGGAGCCGCCGAGGGAGGCTGCACCTGCAATAGCGCATGTTTTTGTGTGAGTTGTGGAAGCAGGAATACCAAAAAGAGTTATAATGCAAAGCGACAATGCGCTTCCGATATCTGATGCAACAGCTACGGGAGGATTGAGATTAGCCATTCTTTCACCAAGACGACGGACTATACGTCCACCTCCCAGAAGCGTTCCGAGAAACATGGCAAACGCCACAAATATAACCGACCAAGCGTTAAAACCCAGCATACCTGTTGCAACGGCAAGAGCGAGAAACTTCTGCCCGTCCTGAGCACCGTGAAAGAAAGATGCCGCGGCGCATCCGATCACCGCCAAAGCTCCGTTCCCTCGCTTCACCCTCATAAAGATTCCCGTCAAAGCTGCCCCAAACAAAGCCCCCATCAATGCAGAAAGCAGCGCACCGAGCATTATGTATGCAAGCCTTGCTATGTCCATCCCCTGCCCACCTGCCAATGCAACGCCGGAAAGAGCCGAAACAAGAGCATGGCTTTCACTTGTCGGAACGGAGAAAAGCCATGCAGCTCCTGCAAATATAACAATGGTCAACAGAACTGAAAAAGCCTCTCTTTGCCCACCCGATGCAAGCCCCTCAACTGTTTCAGACACCCTCGGTGAAAACGTTGCAAAAGCTATCAATCCCGCAAAATTCAGCACAGCCGAAAGCAAAGCCGCCCATCTGTATCTGATAATATTACAGCATACAACACCTGTTATAGCGTTAGCCGCATCAGTTGCCCCGTTTAATAAAACGGCAAGAACAAAAACCGCATATATCATTTTCCGCCCTCCATATTCCTTACCTTGATTGACAAAACGGGGCAAAGGTTGTACAATATGTATATGTACGATTTTATTTTTAATGAAAAGCAAACAGAGAATAAAAAGGGCCTTATGGTGCGCGGCTTTACGGACACTTACAGGAAAATGCTTTTTTCCGTTTTGTCCGATAGCTTTGATGCGTCCGAGAATCCTCAGCTCATTATCTGCGAGGGCGATAAGCTTGCAGGAGAAGAAAATATTCCCGTTATCGTTATCGGCTCCAAAAAATCCGATAAAAAGGGACGGACTTATCTCTCGCGCCCTGTCAATATATCCGAGCTGAGAAAAATCGCCTCTGCTCTGACAGAAAAGAAGGAAGCTGCATCAAATCCCGAAACCATCGTTTTGAACGACTCAAGCTGCACCGTTTCTTATAACGGAAAATCAGCTCAGCTTACACGGCTTGAATATAAGCTCTTCCTTTTGCTGAAAAACGCCCAATCGCCTCTTTCCCGCGAAAGCATCAGGGAAAAGCTTTGGGAAAACACAGAAAAAACCAACATAAGCGACGTCTACGTCTGCTATTTGAGAAAAAAGCTTTCAGCGCTTTTCGGCGAAGGCTTTCTCGTCTCGGTCCGCGGCAAAGGCTACGTTATGAGATTGCCCTAGCTAAGACTTAGACCAACGAAACCATACACGTTTTATCGACCTAAAAAAGAGTTTCGCCCGTTGCGACGGGCGACCAAGAAGCTCCGCCTCTTGGAACTCCTATGGGCAATAGGCTTTCCGTGCTCTGCGGAGCACGTCTTAGGGCGCTGCCCTAATAACCTGCGACCTTTTTCAAAAAAGGTCGATAAAAACGCGAAAATCAGCGCAGCTTAAATTAACACATCCCTTAATATAGAAAGGAACCACATAATGAAAGAAGTTATCCTCTGTAAATACGGAGAAATCATACTCAAAGGCTCAAATAAGGGCAAATTTGAGGCAGCTCTTATGCGCGAAATGAAAAAAAGAGCAAAATACGTTGGCGGCTTTACAGTTCGCTATAATCAGTCCACAGTTTACGTAGAGCCCGAAAACGACGACGTTACAGAAGAAGACGTTGACGAAATGTACGCTCAGGCGAAAAAGGTTTTCGGCTTTGCATCCGTAACCCGCGCAGCAGTTTGCGAAAAGAATATGGAAGCCATCTCAGAAACAGCAAGAGAATATCTTCCTCAGCGCCTTATGGGAAAGAGAACCTTCCGCTGCGAAGCTAAGAGAAGCGATAAAAAGTTTCCTCTTTCAAGCCCTCAGATCGCAGCTGAAATAGGCGGAGTTATCCTCAGCGCCGTTCCCAAAATAAAGGTTGATCTTAAGAACCCCGAAATCACAGTTCGCGTTGAGATCAGAGATAAATATGCCTACGTTCACGCCGGTCAGGAAAGAGCAGCAGGCGGTATTCCCCTTGGAACAGGCGGACGCGGACTTCTTCTTCTCTCAGGCGGTATCGACAGCCCCGTTGCAGGCTATATGATGGCAAAGAGAGGTCTTTATATCGATGCGCTCCACTTTGAAAGCTTCCCCTATACAAGCGAGCGCGCTCGCGAAAAGGTTCTTCAGCTTGGTCGCGAGCTGACGGAATATTGCGGAAGAATCAGAGTTCATATCATCTCTCTGACACATATTCAGGAGGAGCTTCGCGATAACTGCGAGGAGGATTATTTCACTCTCCTGCTCCGCCGCTTTATGATGGAGCTTGCAGACAGATGCGCTAAAAACGAGGATTGCAAATGTCTTATCACAGGCGAAAGTCTTGGTCAGGTTGCAAGTCAGACCTTGGCAGCAATCAACGTTACAGACTGTATGTCAACTCTTCCCGTTTTCCGCCCCTGCATCGGTCTTGATAAAGAAGAAATCGTTGAAAGAGCAAGAGAGATCGGAACCTTCAACACAGCTATCCTGCCCTACGAGGACTGCTGTACAGTGTTCACACCCCGTCATCCCAGAACACAGCCTGAATTAGAAAAGGTTGAAGCGCAGGAAGCACTTATTGACCGCAAGGCCCTCCTTGAGGAGGCTTGGGAGTCCCGCTATACAGTTACTCTCCATCAGTTTGAACAGTAATAAAAAGTCCCCTCTGCGAAGAGGGGGCT
>JAZORY010000070.1:0-36272 GCA_045656825.1 Candidatus Avispirillum sp. | reverse complement strand
TCAACAATCTTACGGCCAAACTCAAGGTTTGCCATAAGGGAGCAGCCCATAACGTGGAAATACTTGAGACCCTCAAGCTTTTCGTCAGCAGGAGCGGGAGCAAGAACTGCAGGTGTGTTGCCGATGTGGAAAATAAACTTTCTATCACCGTTTGCAAAATATGTAACGAAAGCACAGCCTGTGGAAATTCTGTCGTTCTTGATAATGCTGGAGCAATCAACTCCGTCTCCCTCAAGACGATCAAGGAGGCACTTACCGAAATCGTCGTCGCCTACGCCGCCAACGATTGCAGCCTTATGGCCAAGTCTTGCAACTGTATCAATGAAGATAGCAGGTGCACCGGAAGGGTAAGGACCCTTAAATGTTTCTGCTTTATCAAGGGGCTTATCAACACCGTCTCTCATAATTTCAACGATGATTTCGCCCATGGTCATAATTTCAGCCATTGTTATATCCTACCTTTTTGATAATTATTAAGAATTAGCCGTTAAGGTTAGCGCGAAGGAACGTTACTGCATTTGTCATAAGCTCGTCCATCTTTTCAGCGTCAGCTCCGCCGGAGAGATCTCTCCAAACCTTGATTGCGGGGCCTACCTCGCCGCCTGTGAGAAGGAAGGGCTCCATAACAACCTTGCCGTCGTAGTTGATATCGCGGAGAGCCTTACCGATTTCAGCCCAGTCCATATGACCCTGACCGGGAAGCATACGGTTAGCCTCGCCAACGTGAACGTGCTTAACCCAATCGCCTGCGCGACGGAGAACTGTGGGAATATCTTCAACCTCTTCGATGTTCATATGGAACGTATCGAGAAGGAGCTTAACGGAGTTCTTGCCAACTCTCTGGCAGAATTCAATACCCTCGTCAAGAGTGTTGATCATGCAGGATTCGAATCTGTTGAGGATCTCAAGAGCGATTGTGATGCCCAGCTTATCAGCGTGGTCGCCAACCTGCTTCATACATTCAACAGCGCGATCAAGGAGAGCTTCCTTTTCAATATCAACGAAATCATAAGGCCAGTGGTTGTAAGCAGCACCGATAAGGATGTTACAATCGAGCTTAACCATCTGATCCATAATATCGCAAAGGAACTTAACGCCGTCAGCACGAACTGCGGGATCCTTATCGGAAATGTCCTTATTCTTGGGAGGGCCAAGGTTTGCGGAAATTTCAAGGCCAAGCTCCTTAGCTGTTGTGCGGAGCTCTTCAAGCTGAGCGTCGCTCAGGTTGAGAAGATGGTCAGCGCCAACTTCGAGAACGTCAAGACCGCACTTCTTTGCTCTGTGGCAAAGCTCAATGTAGTCAACTGCCCACATATTGTTCCAATATGCGAAATGTGTACCGATTTTCATCATAATTTTATATCTCCTTAAATTTATTATTTTATTTAATGGGATCTCTGAAGCCGTAAACAAGCTCACAGGGGCTCTTTGTTACATCAAAATCAGCAGAAATGCCGATTCTCTCGTATGTTACTCTGATGCCCTCTTCGTTAACCAAATCATACCAACTTCTATATGCCTCAGCATAATCTTCTCTCTCTGATTCAGAACCGTTTGTATAGTGGCTATCATAAAGTGATTCAAGACCAAGGAAATAGAGATGAGCAACAGTTCTTCGAATATTTTCAAGCTGATCATCATTTGCTTCCATAGCCGCTGCTTCAAACAAAGCAAGCATTTCTTCAAAGTGCTCAGCGAAATATTTTCCTGAATACATTTCCAGAGGATGACTGAACTCCGTCATATAGCAGCCCATGGAATTGCCTGCTTCCTCAAGCATCTTCAGATACTGATAGATGTTTTCCCATCCGGGACCGTAATGATATGCAAGGTATTCTCCGATCATCTTATCGTATTCTTCTCTTGTGATATCCTTATCCCACATCATTTCGGAAATGAGATAAGCATTCATATCATCAAAGGCATCGTTTGACGTTCCCACAACGTAGAAGCCAACTGCCTTATTCTCCATAAACCAACGCATATCGTCATAGATCTTGAACGTGTTGGAAAGAGGTGCAAGTGAATAATAAATATTGGTGGGGTAATACCAGATATAAGCCTGAGAACAATGCTCCATCCATCCGAGGTAGTATGCCTTTTCAGTCTTGTTGCTGCCAAGCATTGCAGGATAGTTAGCACCGCCGCTCTTATCCTCAATAAGACCGTCAGATTCACATTCGCAGTTTTCAATGGAATGGTTTACGCATCCGTTCCAGCAATAAAGAAGAACAACGTTATCGTTAAGCGTCTTTGTCTTAGGAGGAACTCTTATCTGAGAATATGCATTTGTGATAACTCTGACGCCGGGATATTTCGCAGAAATCTCCTCTTCGATCTTGTTTACAAAATCAACCAGAGGACCTGCATAAGACCCTTCTGCCTTTGAAGTCTCTCTGCAGCCTGTTCCTGTCTTTCTATCGTAGCAAGTACAGTAAGTGAGGCTGGATGCATATGAGCAGGAAACCTCTGTTATCTGCTTTCCGATTTCCTGACCTGATGCGATTCTTGCATCAAGAAGCGCGCACATATTTTCCAGCACGAGCTGATACGTTGACTTCTGAATGATGCCATCCTCTTCGCCATCGTCCTCGTCAGAATAGTACATATTAAAATCAGAGAGACAATGTCTGAACTTTCCGCTGCCTACTGCAAAATAATCCTCATTTGCATAATAATCAAACGAATGAGCATGGGGGCCTGTTCTGTTGACGCCGTAGCCATAGCTGGCGTTATCAACTGAAGCTCCGTTAAGCTTTCTCTTGATAACGGAATAATACACGTCGATATCCTTATAGGGAGAAACCTTATTATCTCTGTATCTTGAATCGGGGATCTGAGTGTCTGTAAGGCCCTCGTCTACGTTAACCGCATCAGCCTCGAAAAGCTCGGATTCATAATATCCATAGAATCTGTATCCGATGTACTCCTCGATAAGCTCATACACACCGTACATCGTTCCGCGGAGAGCTCCGCCCATAATTGTGAGCTGACCGTCTCTGACAGTTATGCTGAAGCCGTCTGTTCCGAGAGTGTCTCCCATATCCTCAAGCAAGGTTATCTTATATGCTGCATCGCTTTCGCCCTCAGCAATATCAAGCTCGATTCCGGAAGCTTTCTCAACGTATCTCTGCAGCTCGCTTGCCGCAAACGTCATATTGGCATTTTCAGGATTTGTTACTACGATAGTATACTCCGCAATATTTCTTCCTGCGATAGTGATCTTACCGACAGTTTCATCGCTGATACCAAATTCCTCGTTAAGATCAATGTTTCCAACGATGTGATTTTTGAGCTTAAGCAGATCTCGGGCGTTTACCACGCCGTCGTTCGTCAGCTCGGAAGCCAACTCGTCCATATCGCTATCCATTCCGACAATATGCTTTTTGAGCTCAAACACGTCAACTGCGTTGATCTCTCCGCTGCCGTTGATATCGCCGGGAGTGTAAGGGTGATAGCCTGCGCCGGCTGTAAAGCTGAAGCTGCCAAGCAACACAGAAACAAGAATCAGAACTGATAAAATCTTTCTCATCACTGTACCTCCAATTTATATTTATCTACCTTAAATTATACGATAACCTACATAATTTTTCAAGTATCATTTTATCTATTACACTCAAATTATACAATTTTTTCCTATTAGTTGACAAATTGTGAATAAAAAGTTATAATATAGTAAACTGATAGAATGGGGGATAGTTATGAATAACACTAAAAATAAGCGTAATTCCGCCCCGGACTGTCATTTTTTAAGAAGCAAGCCGTTATATTTCTGCACGTCGGCTCAGGCGAAATCCCTTCTTTCAGAGGGAAGATGTCTGCTTTTGTTCATTCGACACGGATTGACCGACTGGAATATGCAAATGCGCCTTCAGGGAAGAGAAAACGTTCCCCTAAACGACGGAGGCAAGGAACAGGCAAAGGAGCTTGCCGACGTTTTGCATTCTGCGCTTAAGGATTCTTGGCATATCAACGGAATATACACTTCCCCTCTCAGCAGAGCTGAGGACACAGCAATATATATTTCCAGAAAGCTTAATATCCCCCACACCGTTACAGACGGTCTTATCGAAAGGGATTACAGTGCCCTCTCCGGACTTACCATTCAGGAAAGAAGAGAAAAATTTCCCTCTCCGAAGGACTATCCTGCTGACATGGAAAGCGTTACGGCGGCGGCGCAAAGAATCAAAAAGGTTGCCCTTCAGCTTTGCGAGGGCGGCAAAGCAACACACGGCGCAACGTTGGCTATCACTCACGGCGGAGCGATCAACGCCCTTTTCTCCCATCTTACCCGCGGAAGAGCAGGTGCAGGCAAAAACGTTGCTAAAAACTGCTCCATTTCAATCGTTGCATCCGGCATGGCAGATATCATCCCACTTGCTTTCAATCTTCAGGGTGATGAAGCTATTAAATACATAAGCGAAATAAAGTAAAAGAACTGACTTCACAAATAAAAGTCAGTTCTTTTTTTATCATAAGTAAATTTACGGTATTCACGTCTCATATCCGTCCTGCTGATCCCAGAAACGCTCAACGATTGATGCAAGCCTGTCCGGATCGGAAGCGAATTTGATTTTTCTCCAATGCTTCGGAAGAAGGCGCAGCGTAGGCGGCTCGGCATAGCGCTCATCGATCAAAACAACAACGCCCGTGTCCTCCTCGCTTCGTATAACTCGTCCTGCCGCCTGCTGTATTTTGATCATGGCAGGATAAGTGTAAGCATAGTCGTATCCGTTTTCTCTCGTTTCCTCAAAATAATTCTGAAGAATATTCTGCTCAGCAGAAAGCTTTGGTAAGCCCATTCCAACAATGATCGTTCCTATAAGCTTATCGCCGCGAAGGTCAACACCCTCTGCAAATGCTCCTCCAAGAACACAGAAGCCAACCAACGTCTCGTCTCTGCGGGAGGTGAACTGAGAGAGAAATCTGTTTCTCTCGGCTATGCTCATTCCCTGCTTCTGCACAACGCATCGGCAGCCAAATGCATTCTCGCTAAACGCTTCGTATACCTGCTTCATATATTCGTAGGACGGGAAATATACTATGTAGTTACCTTCCCTTGCTTCAATAACGGAAAATATCATTTCAGCTATCTCATCAACGTATCCCTCGCGCTGAGAATATTTTGTTGAAATACTGTCCACCCCTACCACACAAAGCTTGTTGGGATCATAGGGCGATTCAAGCTCAAGTCGTGCCGCCTTTTGACATCCCAGAATATCTGCAAAATAGTCAAGAGGGGTGAAGGTTGCTGAAAACAGCACCGTAGCCTTGGCACATTTCATCATATTGTCAAGTATCTCCGACGGGTCAAGACAACGTATGCTTGCTTTAAGACTTCCGTTGATGCTTTCGGCAAAGAAAACAAATTTGGCGTTTGCATAATTTGCTGCATAAACGTAGCTTCTCGCCATAGAATATGCGCTCTCCAAAATTTCAGCCGCATCGGGATCAGACTTTGAAAGCTCTCTCGCCACGTGGCAAAACTGTATCATCGCCAAAGTCAATTTTTCAGGCAATTCCTTAGAAAGCCAATAACCATAGCGCTTTTCGCCCACTAAGTGCTCATCCTCAGCACATTTTTTAACAACGTCCCGAAGCTGAATTATAACCTCGTTCACAGTGCTCATCAGCGGGCGACAGTTTTTAACCGAATCGCTTTCCGTTTTATGCAAATGTGTAAAACAATTTGAATCTATCTCTGCGGAATACATCTCGCGAGCTCGATCGGGCAGGTTGTGCGCCTCGTCGATCAGGAGCATATAGCGCTCTCCCGAATCGCCTTCGAAGTATCTCCTGAAGCGAACGTTTGCATCAAACACGTAGTTGTAGTCGCAAATAACAACCTCTGCATATTCGCTGACGTCAAGAGACAGCTCATACGGACAAACCTTATGCTTTTCCGCAACGTTTTCTATTAGGGCAGTGTCAATAACGTTACGGTCAAGGAGAAGCTCAAGCATGGCAGAATCACGTCGCTCCTCATAGGACACGCGCTCAATTTCATGCATCAGGGGGCAAGAAAGAGAACACGGACTTTCCTTTTTTCCATGAAGAGGACAAACTCTCTCCTTTGCGCAAACGAAAACACAACGCAGACTCTTCACCTGAGCCGACATTTTTTTAACAGCATCTGCCGCCGCATTTCCCGTTACAGTCTTTGCCGTCAGATAGAACACCTTATCAATATGCCCCTTGCCGATTGCACGGAGCGCAGGATAGAGAGCAGAAACAGTTTTGCCTATTCCCGTCGGCGCTGAAACCATCAGTCTTCCGCCGCGACGCGCAGCATAATAAGCATCGTTTATAAAATCTCTCTGCCCTTCTCTTATCTCATTAAAGGGAAAAGCCATTTTCTCAAGAAGAGGCTTGCCATAAAGCACTCTCTCCGCTTCAAGCGCAATAAACGGAAGCGCACGAGAGATTACCGCTTGCCACATCTGATTTGCAAAGCGCTCTCCAATAACACATTCAAAGCCCTTGGTCTTCTCTCCCGTTTCGTTTGTGATAACAAGACGAAGGTTAACGTCTGATATTCCCTTCTCCGCCATCAGCATATAAGCACACAGCACACATTCGCAAAGGAAGCGCACGTCGGAAAAGGGGCTGGTGCGCTCGGTTACCCTTCCAACAACTCTGTATTTTTCAAGGGTCCAAAGTCCGTTTTCAAAATAAACTCCGTCTGCAATTCCGCAAGCCGAAAAATCAAGCTCTCCTGAAACGTCAGTTGCAAGCTCAATATTGTGATAACGGATTTCGGAGGGCGGATAGTCTATCTGCTGAAAATCCATCTTAGATGCCGCAGCCCCGCGACGAGTGCGCGAGAAATACGAAAGCTCATAGGCTGACACCTTGATATCTCCGCTTTCATTTATAACGTTCAGCTTCATTCTATCCCTCCCTTTCACAAATTCATTATATTTAATTTTACCATCCGCCCTAAAAAAAGTCCATAGCTACTATTGAAAAACTGAAGTCGATGTGATAATATTAAAATAGAAAAATATGTAGTCGCAATTGCGGCGGAACGGAGAAAACCATGCCCTTAAGTAAAAATCTTATTGCTCCCGGCAGCTACTGCAAGGAAAGAGAAGTTGCTTGTGATGCCTTCAGATGCACATTTGATATTAAGAACGACACTATCATCTGCTCTGACACACCTGTAAACGCAGTTCTCATCGGCGACTCTATCACAGAGTTTTTTGATCATAATATCTACTATAACGACTACGGCGTTATTCTCAACCGCGGCATCGGCGGCGACGAAGCTCAGTTTATTGACTTCAGATTTGAAGCAGACGTTGTTCAGCTGAAGCCTAAGGCTTGTATCATCCTTTGCGGCGTAAATAACACCTGGGTCCTTGAAGATCTTAAGGACGAAGAGGGCTACTTCCAGGAAGAACCCGCAAAAGAGGTTATCAAAACAATCACAGATGCTTTTGAATCTATGTTTGCAAAGGCAAAGGCGGCAGGCATCGAAATGTGGGTTTGCTCTTGCATGCCCATGGGCGAGGGTATGCCCTCTCTCAAGGCAAGAAACACCTTCCTTAAGAGACTTAACCTTGAATACGAAAAGCTCGTTGAAAAGCACGGCGGAAAGTTTATCGATATGTGGACACCCTTTGTTAACGATGAAGGACTTATGATTCCCGAAACATCCCGCGACGGCGTTCATCCCAACGGCATTGGCTATAAAGTTATGGCAGACGTTCTCTGCCCCTATCTTGAAGAGGCTTTCGGCAAAAGATAAGCTAAATTGAAAAGGAGATGCTAAGCATCTCCTTTTTTATTTGTTCTGATTTGAAGCAAACACGTCCGCAATTTCGCTGATGGTAATAAATGCGCCTGAATCAATATCGTGAACTATTTCCTTCAGCTTTGCGATCTGGAATCTGTTTACTATAAAATATATCATGGTTTTGGGCTTGTTTGAATATCCACCCACAACGTCTATCTTTGTTGCACCTGTTTCAAAGGTGTCCATAAGCTCAGCGCAAATTGCATCAGGCTCAGTCGTTATGATCATCGCGCATTTTGCACGATCAAAGCCGTCTACAATAAAGTCCACTGTTTTCAGCGCCGCCGCGTAAGCAACGATGGAATAAAGAGGAAGTATCCAGCTCTGAATAACGCATCCCGCAACTATGTACAATACAACGTTGTATGCCATAACAAACGTGCCGACACTGACGCCGATCCTCTTTGCAAAAATAACCGCCATAACCTCAACTCCGTCAATGGCGCCACCGTTTCGGATAACAAGACCGCTTCCAACTCCTGAAATAAGTCCGCCGAAAAGCGCACAAAGAAGCAGATCTGTTCCCGCAAGGGGCGAAGCAAAATTTACGTCTATCGGCAAAACGTCGGTTATAAGCCAGGCTACAAACGAATATACTGCAACGGAAAATATAGAATATATAGTGAAAACAACGCCCTGCTTTTTAAGTCCGTATAAAAACAAAGGGATATTCAAAATCAAAAGGAATACGGAAAGGGTTAAATATTCGGGAGTTACCTGAGAGAGAAGCATAGACGTTCCCGAAATGCCGCTGTCATATAGTTTAACCGGATTAAGAAAAAATACGATGCCTATGGCATTTATAGTACCTGCCAGCGTAAGCAGAAGAAATCTCTTGAATCTTAATTTTCTCAGCTGTTGTAAAATAGTAAGTTTTTTCGCCATTAAGAGCCCTCCACAATTCAGTTCTTTTTATTATATCATATGTTTAACACAAAATGTTAAGCCAAAAGCTTTGTTTACTTTTAATTTACTATTATGCGCGAATAGGGACGAACTATGGCACATATAATAACGTATAGAAATCTAACGGAGGCTTTTTTATGGCATGCACAACAGATGCTCTTTCCTGCAAAATAGTTATACGCGTTTGCGACGGCAAACGCCTCGGATACATATGTAATTACGAGGTGGATACGTGCGACGGAAGGCTCACCGCCGTTTTCGTTCCCGGAGAATGTCAAAAAAAGATATTTGCAAGAACGCCTGAATTCCGAATCCCATGGAATAAGATCACAAAGATCGGAGAGGATGCCATACTGGTAGACGTGCCTCAGGGTATCGATGAATGTTCCTGTCAAAGCCAGACAAAGCGAAGATGGTGGTCATGGATATGCTGAATAATAATCAAGAAAGCTCTTGATTATATCTGCGAGCTGTGATATAATTATTGAGCTTGATTTTTCAGGCTCAATAAAATTTTGGAGATGTACCCAAGTGGTTGAAGGGTCCGGATTCGAAATCCGGTAGGTCGGTTCCGCCGGCGCTAGGGTTCAAATCCCTACATCTCCGCCAAAAAACCTCGTTCTTCGGAACGAGGTTTTTTTATTCAAGCCGCAGGCTTGGTATATCATCACGCGATAGCGTGCTTTTTCCTGTAATTTGATAACATACAAGTCCCCTCCTTGATTTGTACACCTGAAAATGATATAATGAATTCGGTAAACTTTAATTTTGGGAGGCTAAAATGAAAAAGACGAGCTTCGTTTTTGTCTTGGTGTTTCTAGTTGTTATAAGTGCTGTATTTCAAAGTTGTGGTGCTAAAAATGTGAATGTGGACAGCTCCCTCCCTTCGGAGAATTCGGAAAGCACCGCTCCACATAACAATATATCGAAAGAAATGGCATATGACGGCATATATAACTATTGCCATAGTGTGTATGATTGGAGTATCGAAGAGGAAAATCCCGACATTATGTATCTAAAAATGGGAGAGGAGACAGAATCTGAGTATCAGGTGATATTCCGCAGTTATACAGGTGCATTTGTTTATTTTTATGTTGATAAATCGAGTGGAATTACAAGATTGACAGAGTATGTTCCTGCTCTTGAGCTTGAAGAAGCGGCAGGAACCATAGATTTATATGATTATCTGGAATCGGATGAAAAATAACCGAGGCATTGGAGCAAGATAAAAGTTTTTAAGAGCCATCCGCACAAAGGTGGCATTACCGTTGTTGATAACGGGCGACTGTTTTGTTTATGGGAATGCAAATAATCTCCAAATTGACCAACTGATCCATCACACTACTTTTGCTTGCTTTCACCTCGATTCCGCTACCTTGTTTTACTCTTACACATCAAAAAAACGAAAGGCTTAGCCTGTCGTTTTTTTACTTCTTTTTTTCCATATCGGCAAAGAGCTTATTATAGGGCAACAGCATACCCTCGTTCATTTTATTGCCCATTTTGGAAAGTATCTTTTCGTTTGAAAGCAACGCTCCTACAAGGTACATTTTAAGCGACGTGAAAAATTTTTTCTGCGGGAAATCATATATTCCCTGCTTCTTATAAAACTTATGATCCGCTCTCATCATGCCGCGCATCTGATAGATAAGGTCACGGAATATCTTCATTCCACCTACTCCCCAGAAATTCTGCGGCGCCGTATGTCCCGTTTCCAGAGCAAACTGCAGGCTCTTTGCAAGATCGTCTATCTGCTTATTTGTATCAGATTCGTCCGTTGCAACATCTGAAAGAAAATTTCCTCCCGTTTCGCATCTTGCTTCAATAACAGTTTTAAGATTATTTTCCGCGCTGTAATTTCCGCTTGCAATATATCCAACGGGCATACCAACGGTTACCGTTCTGTGTCCGTTACAGAAATTTCTGTCATCGTACATCTTGAATCTTGCGCCCATTGAGTGATCTCGTACAGTAAATGCATAAACAATGGCATCAGCCTTCTGTATGTTTTCTCGAAGGAACGTATCAAAATTGTCCTTATAAACGCATTTCTCTGAAACTGCGCATCGGAAGCATCCGAGGCATCCTCCTGCCAGAGAATACTCGGATATGTTTACAACTCGGGTTTTATATGCAAATACTCTTCTGAATCTCTCGATCATTTTCGCAAGATTGTTTTCTGAATCCGTATTATCCGTTATGATAACAACGTCCTTATCGTCTTTTTTGTTTTCAGTATCCGCAGGAACCGTCGCGGCAACGCTTAAATACTCGGGCGCCTTATCCGTTTTCACAGTGCATATATTCTCCTCTGCCGCCCACAAAAATCTTTCAAAAAACTTTTCAGCATCAGCTCTGCCTGCCTCACAGAGAAGGTCCTCCATATCGGCGGAAAGTCCTCTGATATAGCGAAGCCCCATATCAAGAGAATTTTCCTCAATATATTTATGAGCCGTAACGTCATAAAAATGCTTGGAGGTTGATATCTGCGTTGCCAGCTTTCCATGCACCATAACCTTATGCTCCTTCATCAGCTCAACAAATCTATGAAGCTGAGAGGGGGCCAAAAACGTATATACGGGATAAGAAAACAGAATAGCATCCGCGCTCTCAAGCAGCGCCTTTGCCTCGGAAAAATCCTTTTCAAAAGCCTTTATTTTTTGCCCTGCGTGAATCACCTCAAACTGATGCTCAGGATATTTGCGCTCCAAATAAAGCACTGTTTGCAACGTGATGCTATACTTCCCTTTAGGGCTTCCGTTTATAACTGCAATTTTCATTATTCTCTCCTAAATCAGTCTTTAACCTCAGCTGCAACAACTACAAGTCTGTCATCGTTTTTAGGACCATAGCATGTTGAAAGAGTTAATATCTGACGGTCAAATTCGGGGACGATGCCCGTTTCATACAAGGATCTTCCCTTTATATCTGCAATAAGGCTGTCAAAATCCGCCTCATCTTCAGCATTGGTGAAGGAATACCACTTATCCGTGCTCTTCAGGCAAACTGCGGCGAAAACCTCGTAGCATTTTAGTCCTTCAGCAGTTTCAAATTCGATTATGGGATGCTCGTCGCGATAAGACTGCTGAAGATAGCCTTCCGTATCCGAAAACATCGTTCCGTTTTTCATATTGTGGCCATATATAATAAGATGATCGAAATCAAGCCCGCCGTTATCGTTAAGAAAGGGAGTGCCTGAAATGCTGTATGAGCCTGAAAAGCTCTTTCTCAGATATTTCTGAGGAGAATCGGGCGTAAACATAACTGGATAATCAACCGTTGTGTTTTCAATGCATATCCAACCGATGCAATCGGGGTTCTGCTGAAAAACAGGTTCAAGATTGCGCTTGAAGATGGGAGCAGGCTCTTTTGTTCCCTCTCCATCCTCGTTCGTTTCCTTATCAGCGTTATGCTTCTCTGACTCTGCAGAAGTTTCTTCGCTGTAATCAGAATCCTCCACGGGCTTTATCAGCTCGGCAAGCTGATCAAACTCCGCGATCTCCTTTTTTGCTCTGACAGTTTCATAAACGATCATTATTCCCGAAAAAACCATAACGCACGCAAGAAGCACCGTTATAATCTTCATAAAAATTCTAGACATATAATCTCCATTAAAAATCCGCTTGAATGCTTTTTCCTGCGGACTTATTAAATAAGCGGCGGCGGATATCCGCCACCGCCCATTTCAATTAATTAGCTGTATTAGGGATAAGATTTCCTTCGCCATCAACCTTAACGTCCGTCCAACTGTTTTCAACAGCAGACACGGGCGCCGCCTGAATCGCTTCGGCAATAAACTCAACAACCTGATAATACTCGAACGTAACTCCGCTCTCTTTCTTACTAGTTTTGTCCAAAACAATCGTACTATTAATCAGATTAGAGGTTGACTTTTCAGCGCCGACCTTATGCTTATAATAATAAATATTATCTCCGCCTGCAAACCAATCACTACTTATCAGACTAGCAATATTAATATTATTAACATTGCTAAACTTATGGCCAACAACGTTACCCTTAGTATCCTGCCAATATGTTACGGCAACGATTCGGATATAAGCATCGTAAGTGCTTGTGTTTTTAACTGTTACCTTTTCCTTTTCGTTTCCGTTTCGCGTTTCCTCAACCTGGCAGGAAACCTGCGCAGGAGTGAGCGTATTTGTAAGCTTCTTATTAGCCTGATACAAATAAGCGTAAACAACAGTTACAGCGGCTGAAGCAACTATCAAAATGGAGGCGATCATTGCAATGAGCTTTTTTCTATTTTTCATCATCAACCTCCGTAGATATTCTTCTTAGGATTGCTATAACCATTCAGCCACTCATCCTTGGTTGACTCTTGGCTGAAATTGAACACTATAGGCTCATCCGGCTTAGAGGTATGAGTTGCAACCTGATAGCTATCAGATTCATTCACATATGGATGTCTCCAACTCCACTCATCTATTTCCGTGACTCTATAGGTTCCTTGCGCAACCTCAAGAATGGAAACAGATCCGTCACCCTTACCATCACAAACAATAGTAACGTACATTGTGTCAACAACCCTGTTGCTACCTGCGGATTCAAGACGCTCTACCTTATAAAGGAAGCTCTGGTTTGCATCTGCTCCGGTTCTGTTGATCTTTATAGAGAAGGTTTCAAATCTTGCATAGAAATGAACCTCATCCGCATTGATGATATTAGCATTGGGGCGGAAGGTTCCGTCTGCTTCAACAACGCCGTCAGCCTCTGTTACGCGCTGAGTGCACTCGGGGTCCCTATACCAATAAATATAACTTGCGCCCTGACCGGGATGAACAGACACGCCATCAGACTTGCCGCTATAATACTTAAGCTCCTCAACGGGAGTATCCTCATAACCTGAAGCTTTGGTTTTCTTGATCTTACCGTTACCAACCGCGTGGTAATAGATCTTGGTCATTTTTTCCTCATAGGTGTTGGTTACTTTTACGTCAGCAATCTTAACGCTGACTTTTTGACCGTTACTATCAAAGTCATCTCCTAAGAATATTGGAGATGATTGAAGAGACTTATCCAGATTATTATAAATCACCTTATCGTAAGAAACCTTAACGGGATTCTCCTCCAAGGTATCACCCATATAGTATCTTACGGTAGAAAATTCAACCGATTTAAGAACCAAGCCCTCAAGCTCCATCGGTTTCAACTCTTCAACTATATATGTTGCATTAAGACGCGGATTATCACCAAGATTATCACCAAGGGCCAGATAAGATTTGAGACAACCTGCAGGGTCTCTCTTAGTAATCAGAGCAAACTTTTCTTCAGGAACAAAGTCAACGTTATCTTCAGTAGTTGTAGTCAGCTTGAATGTTGATTTATATCCGCCTATTTCGCTTGAAACAAGATTTTTAAGGAGAGTGAGCTTCTGCTCCTCTGTCATACCCTCGATCTTATTGCCATCATCATCCTTACCCTGCGTAGGAAGAATAAGCTCCTTCTGCACCGCAATTACCGTATCTCTGAAGTATACCTGCATTACGATATCGTAATCGGCATAATTATTATTGCGCTGAATACCGTCCTCATAAATATCTATTTTAGGCACCTCGGCATCGTCTGAAGTGCCGGGATATTTTTCAAGATAGAGAGAAGCTTTACCTGAATAACGGATATCATAGGGATAAGTTTGATTATTGATCAGTATCTTATATAGATAGTCATTTTCTTTTTCCTCGAAATGCCTAAAATTCAGAAGGTCAACTGTAGAATAAATAAGTGCTTCACCGGATTCTGTTTTTGATCCAAAATACTGCAACTGAAGCTGACCATCCCCAGTATAGGTTTCCTCATAATACTCAATAAGATAGCTCTTATACTGACCTGCGGAAGAAATATCGATCAAATTACCATAGTTTTTGTTGTTAGTATTAGCACCCTCAGTATCAGTTACAAAGAATATTCTCGTTCTGTACTGACCTTCAGGTGTCATATATTCACCGGCAACCGTTTGCCACTTGGGATTTGCATTAACAGATACTGTATGATACCAAACAGTATATGTAGCTGTTGCGCCACCATAAGTATATGAAACAGTTACAGGAATCTCGCCTCTTAAAAATCTATTGTTATCAGCTGTACCTAAAGCCTTAGCGGCATTTTTAGCAGCCTGTCCCAAGGGAGTAAGTGCATTTTGGTCAAGCAGCTTCTGGGCAGCCTCTGTAGGGCCAAAAACAATAAACATACCGTTTGTATCACCAAGCTGGTTTCTTGCAGCGTGAGCAAAATCCCATTCAAGCTTTTCGCCGGGCACTGTTATAATATCCTGATACAGCGCGCCGAATTCCTCCGCATTAAGCTCGGCAAACTGATATCCGTCCGCTGCGCTACCTACGTTGTATTCCGCTTCATCACCTTCATTAAGGTTACCATACTCAATATCCTTGGTTATATTTCCACCAGTACCGGGAGCTGTGGTCTTCCAATAAAGCTCATGATAACCATTAGGGAAGAAGTTATAAGTTCCTTTATGCGCTTTCGGGAATTCAAAGCTTGCATTAATAATTTCACTCTGATAATATACGGTGTAGCTATCGGTTAATTCTGTACCATCAGCAAGAGTTGCCGTAAGAGTATACGTTACGGGCTTATAGCCTGTTTCGTCCTTTTTCATTCTTGCCTCAACAAGACCGCTATGGTCTCTGGCAATATTAACGCTCTTATAATTGTTTTCGTAAGCCTGAGGCACGATGAAAAGCTTATCATCTCGGCTCCAGCTAAAAGCCGCACCCTCAAGACCCTTTTCCAGCACGTTACCATTCTTATCAACAAGAACTGCTGTGATGGTACCGCTTTCATTTACGGTGTCACTGATGTAAAGAAGTCTGCCATCATCAACGTTAGGCTTAGATTCGTCTATTGCCTTGGGCGTATTGATATCCAGCTTAAAGCTTTCTGTTTTTGCAGTGTTGTTAACAACGTTAGACTGTCCATACTGATTAATCGTAACTTTAGCATAATTAAACGTGATATTAATAGGAGTTGTTGTTTCCTTCAAAGCAACAATTTTGATCCACTGAGCATATACCATATTATGACCAATATCCTCACTTGAAACGTTACTATGCACTGTATAATAAATAGCGCCCTCAGGGTCTTCTACTATCCAAGTACCCTTAGGATCACCGTTTCCGTTATTATTAGTTTTATAATAATAAACTACCTCATCACCAACGGAGAGGGTTTGAGGCTCTGCGTTATTACCAGTAGTTATCTGACTTCCCGTAACATCATAAAGCTCTTCAACAACATAAATTGAAAATCCGCTTGTCTGAATAGTGAGCTTGCCATCTGTGACAACCAGAACCTCGTAGCGCTCTATTCTATCACCATGCTTGTGATGGAGTCTGAAGACTGTGTCATCCTCATAACCAAGGGCTGCCATATCAAAGGACACCTCTACACTCTCGCCCTCCGCAGGCTGCCATTCGGAGCCGTCCTCAGTATTAATAAGCTTGATATCAAGCGCAAGGGTGATATCCTCCTCGCTCTCAACGTCAAAGCCCTCATCAAGGACCTTCTCCGAAGGAACAGCTTCAAGCTTAAGCTCAACGTTTTTCTCAGGAAGCTTACCCTTAACTGTTACGTTAAGCTTTTCTTCGCCAAGCTCAACCTCATCGGCATACTCAACGTTTTCAATACGAACAAGCTCTTCAATATGTGAAGCTGCGTCGTTCTTATACTTTTCTGTGAAGCAGGAAAGAACCTCATCGGGAATATCATATAAATACTGATAAAACTCGCCTGAGGATTTTGCCGCCATAAGCTTATCATATGCAATGGAAGCTCTTGCGGGAATAAGAGTTACATCAGCTTCGGATACGTATCGATATTCGCTGCTTGTAATAGCCTCAACGAAGGTGATATCGCCAAGATCATAAAACACGTTTCCATGCTCATCATAGCAATAATCTACGTCAAAGAAATAGGGCATATCAGCCGCATTAATTTCAATATATCTTGAAGCAGCAGCAACACTTTTCTGAACAATAATGGTTTCTGCTGTGAACATACCTCTCATAGGAAGAGGTATCAATGAGGGGCTATCATCCTCATAAGCTGCCTGAAGCACGTAAGGATTTTCCTGAAGACTCTGAGGAAGCTCATAGCCCTCAGCCGCCTCAACCTTTAACCAAAGGTCAAAATCCTCTCCTGTTTCCTCATCGTGGCCTGCGAAGAAATAGTCTGTTATAACAACCCTTATAGATTTTCCATCATCCGTAAGAAAATCCTCTGCCGTTGCAGACGGGAAATCCGTGTATTCATATTCATCGTCAGCTGCCATTTCGCCCGCAGTTACAATAAAGCTGGAAACCCATTCTATATTGAATTCGGCTGTTGCGCCGATATAATACTCAGGGTAATTCCAAATTGCCTGAGCCTCGTCTGCAAGATAATCATTATAAGACGTCCACTTTGGAGGATTCGTTGCCATAAGCTCAAATCTCTCATCAAAGGCGGGCTGCTCCTCCGATTCGTTACCGATTACGCTGACGGCAAGGCAAAGCGAAAAAACAGACAAAACCAAACATATACATAAAAACAGAATACCTGCTCTTTTTTTCAATGTAAACTCCTCCATTCAGGGCAAAATATATCTACAAAAGCACAAAGCCTCCACAAAAAGCTGCATAACAGATTTAGGCAGAGACTTAATACGTCACTCACTCTCGGCGGGAACCGACGTTATCTTTGTTCTGAAATTATTAAAAAGGTCGATGGCATTCGTATACGAAGCATTCTCCTTATATTTATCATCTATCTGTACCAAATGCGCATAGAAAACAAGCGAAATATCCGAGCCATACTTCGCTCTGCTTGAAACCGACAAAGTATTACCCTCTTGGTTTTCAGTTAAAATTTCGATATTCGAAATAGAGTCGGGATTAGTGTTATTATCAAGAACAATGGGACGACCGTCTTTACCGCCTGTGGCATAAACATACACCTTCGCGCCCTCGTGAGCTCCCTGAACTCCTTCAAGAAGAACCCAATGGCTCTCAAGGCTGAAATCTATCTCCTTGTGATCAACCCCGTCGATAACCTCAATATAGAGAAGGGCGGGAATCTTTGTTTTTCCTTTTATCTCAATGGTCGGGTCCTTAGGAATGTCGATTCCGGGAACCACGTAATACGTATTCGAAACAACTCTCGCTCCATCGCTCTTAATAAAAGTTCCATCGCTATTCTGAGCAACCTGATGCTCATAAAGACTGAAGCTCTCTGCAAGGTCAACGGAAATTGTGAGCTTTCCGTTAAAGGAAAACTCGCGAACGTACTTTGCATAAAGTCCGCCCGACAGAGCCAGCACCGTTATAATAACGAAGGCAATAGTTGCCGAAGATATTCTGATGCTCTTATTAAGCTTTCTAACGGTTGTCAGCTTCATCCTCGGCCGCCTCCTTTTCTTTAAATTAGTCTATCTGCTCCAAGCGAACAACCGCGTTGAACTGAAGGTCAACCGAGATTGCGCCTGAATCCTCGCCGCTTGCGCTGTCAACAAGGGCGTCTATATCTATAACTGTAAATGTCAATTCGTAATTTGCAGAGTCTCCATTGGAATCGAGCATTCCAAGATTAGCAAAGGAAACAACCTTGCCATTTTCTTCATCAACCGTTCCATCTACGGCGAGCTCTGCATTCTCTTCCTTAATACTAACTTTGAGATACTTAGGAAAAGCCTCTTCGAATGTCAAAACAAGGTCGTATTTAACGTCAACCTCAGAGTTGTTAGTTATAGTGAAGTTATATGATCCATTATCCTCCTGGGTTGCACTGATGGAAACATCGTTATCTCCCCATTTTGCTTCAACATCGAAGCTGGCAACTCGGGCGCTATCCTCTCCGCTATCGCGCGAGACATATCTGGCATAAAGCCCACTAGTCATATGAACCGAAATCAGCGTCAGGCAAAGCAAAATACAAGCCGCAAGCATAGGGATATTCATTTTTGACTTCTGCGACATTTTTGCTCCACCTCTCTTTCTTAATCCTTGTTTTCTTCCGAAAGCGATTCAAGCTGTTCCTTTTTAAGACGAATTATTTCCTCAAGAATCTCCTGCTTTTTAGCATCGTCCGCCTCTTTTTCACGGCGGCGAGGAATCTCAACAAGAGCTATCGCCAATGCTATAACTATAAGAGTTCCGACGGGAGTTTTGAGAAAATCAACAACGTTGCCCGCTCCATCAATATGGAAAAGCACCTTACCCTTGATAGCATCCGCCGTTATGGGCTCGTCCTCGCTGTTATTAGCATCACCCTTTGTGATTATAGACTCGCCGTCTATCTCAACGATTCGATGAACGATAAGACTTGTTTTATCCTGAAAAACGACGATGTCGCCCTCCGAATAGGTTTCACTTTCCGCAACGATTATAAGGTCACCCACGGAAAATTCAGGCTCCATACTGCCTGAAAGAATGACAGACGCTCCATAGCCAAAGGGCATGGGCATCTGATTTCTGCCAAGGGATTTGGCATTTGCCAAATAAATATTAACGCCAAGCACCGCGCCGCAAATGATAAGAACTATCACTCGGAGCACGGGCGCAAATTTTTTATTTTGTTTTTGCTTCAACTGTTTTTGCCTCCGCGCGTTTTTCGCGCTTTTCTTCACACTGCATTGTGATCATTATAACGAAAAGAATACCTGATCCAACGCAAAGAACTATCCAGAATCCCGCCTGATTTATATCGCCCGTCTGAGGAGGGGTGATACCGGGGGAATCTGTTTCCGTATAGTCAGCTTCGGCAGTTGTTTTGATAACGATAGTGAGAGAAAGATCCTCTCCTGCCGCCGCAAGATTGCCAAGCATCGTATCAAATTCGTCGTTGCCACTCTCGAAAATCCATTGCCAATCAAGAGTGTAATAAGTATATTTCCCTGCTCCGAGAGTTGCGCTGTCAGATGCGCTGTCAAGGGAGAGAACGTTAACGTAGCTATCCTTTCCTCCTGCGAGCCACAAACCATCATAGCGGTTAATTCTCGCTGTTATGGGAATGTTTATATCATCGGGCGTGAAATATGCATCAATGTCAACTGTATAATCAAGAGCAACGTTGCCCGTGTTTTTCAATTTAAAGGTATAAGAATTATCTGTTCCGGGAGCGAAAACCTTTTCGCCATCGGAGGATTGAACTGTGATATTCCCTTTTCCGTTTTCATAAGAAACCTTGAATATCTCAATTTCTGTGGTTGTGGACCAAAGACCTGCCTCGTCCTCAACGTCAAAACCGGGAGCAAAATTCTGAGAAGCCTGAGGCTTTTTGGTTTCCTCTTCAGCCTTGGTTGATTCAGGAGCGGCTGTTTCTGTGGAGATTTCCTGCTGAGTTTCTTCGGCAGGAGAGTTTTCAACAGCAACAAGAGAAATAGCGCCGGAATCGTCCAAAACGAAATTGTTCATTCTGCTTGCAAGGGCAATAATGCTCGCCGCAACGCAAACTATGAGAATAAGCGCAGACATCAGCACTTGCCCAAGCTTTAAAAATCTGTTATGCATCTTGTCTGCACCTCCTTTTCTCGTTTTCAGACTCCACCGACACTCGCATTTCAAGTTATAGGAAAGGTTGTTTTGAAGCTCCGCTTTGTTAATTAGCCTCCACTGATAACTACGAAGTAGTTTTCAGGGACTTGTTTATGAGGCTCCACTGATACTTGCGGAGCAAGTCTTAGGGGAGCTGTCAGCATTAGCTGACTGAGGGGTCTTATTTATTTCTAACATTCTTTTGCTTGTTTTTTTAGTTAGCTATTTTGACCCTTCCGACCTCGCTTTAGCTCGGCCACCTCCCCTAAAATTCGCTACGCGAATGTCAGTGGAGGCTTAGTTAGCTCCCCTAAAACTACCTTCGGTAGTGTCAGTGGAGCCTTGATTTAACTATAGTATCTATATATTTACACATTCCCAAAAAATTTGTATTTATCTGCTTATTGGGAATTCTCAAAACCTCAAGGCCATATTGTTGAAGAAAGCTTGTCCTTTCTTCATCATATACCTTGCCTTCTTTAGTGAGATGCTGAGCTCCATCCAATTCAACAACAAGCTTCGCCTTAGCACAATAGAAATCCGCAATATAGTGGCCTATTATCTTTTGCCTTGTAAAATGTACGGGATAAGATTTTAGAAAATCATACCAAAGATGTTTTTCTTCTTTGGTCATCTCCTGCCTCAGTATCCTCGCTGTCGGAAGCAAATCGGGATTGTATGATCTTTTCATCTCAAATCACCTGTGTTGGACTTTGTTGACGAGCCTCCACTGATACCACCGAAGGTGGTCTTAGGGGAGGTTGTTAATGAGGCTCCACTGATACTTGCGAAGCAAGTCTTAGGGGAGCTGTCAGCGTTAGCTGACTGAGGGGTCTTATTTTTTCTAACATTCTTTTGCTTGTTTTTTTAGTTAGCTATTTTGACCCTTCCGACCTCGCTTTAGCTCGGCCACCTCCCCTAAAATTCGCTACGCGAATATCAGTGGAGGCTTAGTTAGCTCCCCTAAAACTTGCTTTGCAAGTGTCAGTGGAGGCTTGTTTTCATCAACTCCAAATGCTCTGAAATGAAAATCTCAGGGGATTTGGAGAAAGTGAAAGCTTCGGTTTGAAAAGCAGCCTACCCTGCCACGTAGGGTAGGCTGTAATTCATTCCGTTAATCATATGTTGTTTTTATCCTAATTTGTGGCTAAATTAGTCGATCTGTGTTACTGTGCACTTAACATTAATAGCAATCTTGTTAAGAACACCACGAGCTGCCTGGTTGCCAAGTTCTGTATCCTTAGCGTCTGTCTGATCCTGAGCAGCACCAGTTCCATCTACAAATGCCCAAGTCCATGTATAAGAACCATTGAGTTCCTGAATTGTAGAAAGGTCTGTATTTACATCATAGTCGCCTTCGCCTGCCTTGATAAGAGCAAGAAGGTCACTCTCAAGCTCATCAGCACTTGTATAATCAAGACCGTTTACTTCTGTACCGTTCATATCAAAAACGATAGGACAGTAGAACACATCACCTGCAAGAGTCCAACCTGTAAGGTCAACTGTACTTTCATCAAAAGAAACATTAACAGCTACTTCGGGAGTACCAAGCAATGCTACACCGCCAAATGTACCTGTTGTACCAGGAGCAACAACATTAACATCACTGTTTACAGTAATATCAACATTATCTTCATCAGCATCGTTACCATCTTCTACTCTATCATATGTTGTAGAGAAAGCATCACCTGTTACTGTTACTACTACGCCCCACTTAGCAACTCTTGCGGAGTCGTTAGCGTCATTAGCAGATACATACTTAGCGAATGTGCCGGAAATAGCACATGTTGTGAGCATAACTGCTACGAGAAGAACGGAAGCAGCTCTCATCATAAAGTTCTTTTTCATAATTTTCTCCTTTCAGTTTTCGGCTATAAGCCGAATGAAAATTATTATACTTTTCCTCTTTTGTTCCGAGGAATATATTTTGTACCGGGCATCCCAAACGGATGTCCTTTTTCCCGCAGAGAATGCCGCGGCTTTTTTTATATAATCTCCTCGGACGTGGCTTCCGAAGGAAGAGTATACCGTTAGTTATTTGGCTCCACTGATAACTGCATAGCAGTTTTTAGGGGAGCTGTTAATGAGCCTCCACTGACACTTGCGAAGCAAGTTTTAGGGGAGGTGGCTTGCCGTAAGGCAAGACGGAGGGGTCAATCTTAACACAAACAACTATTCAAAATATGTATGTTTATCTATTTAAACCCCTCAGTCAGCTTCGCTGACCGCTCCCCTAAAACTTGCTTCGCAAGTGTCAGTGGAGCCTTGGTGTATGACCTCCTCTAAAACAGTGGAGGCACAAATTGAATCTTCAATATACACCCATTGGAATCCCATATGATGTTAAAGATACAACAATTTGTAAATTATTCAGCAGATTCCTCAATCTTTTCAGCCTCGGGCGCCGCTTCTGCCTCTACAGCAGGAGCTGCGCTTGCCGCCTGAGCCGCCTTGAGCGCTTCAAGCTCTGCAAGAAGCTTATCTGTTTCGCTCTTATTATTCTTTTCGTATACACGACGACGAATAAGGTCGTAACCGATAATAAGTATAATAGGAAGAACAACGCAAACTATAAGACCTGCTGTGCTCTGCATAAACATTGCTATCTTACCTGCGCCTGCAATGCGGCTCTGATAGATACCAACAAGGTCCTCTGCCAAAACAAGTTCTTTATCCTCTGTGTTGTTGAAATCACCCTTTGTGCGGAACTTGATTGTTCCATCTTCTTCAATAATTTCTATAACACGGTGAGTTACGATGCTTGTGCCGTTGCCCGCGGGATCAAAAAACGTGATAACGTCGTCCACCTTAACGTCCTCTGCCGCGATTGTGTGGCAAATGATAAGGTCGCCGCTCTCGATTTCGGGATACATAGAGTCGGTGAGAACGATCATGGGCATATATCCGCCAATGTCGGGAACATCTTCTGTGTTTGTATAGCTCTTAATAATAAGGGTGAGATTAACCGCAAGAATGGGAACAAGGATAACGCATAAAATCGTTCCGATAACAGTTAAAATCTTGTGCGCAGTGGATGTGTTCTGCTTCGCCATTTTTTGATACCTCTTCGTTTGTTTTTTGTCTTAAAAATTGATATAATACGTCTATTGTATATATCTTCATAATAATGCTATCACAACTCGTTGACGATTTCAATATCTGAAGAAAATTTTTTCTTTTTTTACATATTTTATGGGCTTTTTATCCGTTTTTCGTCTGTCGTTAGGCGAAAATCAAAAATCCCACCCAATGGGTGGGATTTTACGAGCCTCCACTGATACCACCGAAGGTGGTCTTAGGGGAGGTGGCTTACCGTAAGGCAAGACGGAGGGGTCAATCTTAACACAAACAACTATTCAAAATATGTATGTTTATCTATTTAAAGCCCTCAGCCAGCTTCGCTGACAGCTCCCCCTAAAACTACCTTCGGTAGTGTCAGTGGAGCCTTGGTGTATGACCTCCCATAAGCAAGGGGAGGCTTGATTGGAAGGCTTTTTACAAGCTTCTGAGCAGACCTTCAAGGCGATTTGCAATGAGAATATGTCCTGCATCGTTAGGATGGAGTCCATCGGGCATATATTTTTCCTTCATCACGGGAATCTCGGGCTGGATGCCGCTGTTGCGGTAAAGATCGAGCACGGGAAGAGAATAGTACTCTGCTACCTCGCGGATGATATCTGCATAAACCTTCAATGTGTCAAGATCATAAGTTCTGTAATCTCCGTGAGGATCGTTTTCGTTCCATCTGTGAAGAGGAGTTACCACAACGATCACAGCCTCAGGATATCTTTCAATGAGATTTCTCATAACCTCGTGGCAAGCTCCCCAGAACGTGTCGCGGGTGCGGTCTGTGGGAAGACCTCGAGGTGCAGAACCATGTCCAAAATCATTTGAGCCGCCGAAAAGAACGATCAGATCCGCATCGGGATCCATTGTGAGAGAACGGGCACACATATTTCTGTCATCATCATTTTTCGCCCAGGTGTTTGATATCTCTCGTGCAAGGCGCGTGCCTCCTATGCCATAGTTTCTAGCTTCGCTGAGACCGCATCTTTCCTTTAATACGTTCAAATATATATGCTCGGGCGCGGAGCATCCGATTCCCTCCGTGATGCTGTCGCCAAGAAAATTCGCCTTAAGTCCTTTAAGTTCCATTTTGTTCTCCTTTGTTGTTACTTTTAGGCTCCCCTTGCTTAGGGGAGCTGTCAGCGAAGCTGACTGAAGGGTAGGTCCCTTACACAGTCATTCATTTCTACCCTTCCGTCTTGCCTTACGGCAATCCACCTCCCCTAAGCAAGGGGAGGCTCGATTACATAAACCTCGGCATTTCTTCGCCGTTTAATCTTTTCTTTACAATATTGTCTATATATTTACATATATTGTCAAAATTATAATTGATTTCTTTATTGGGGATTCTTAACACAACTAAACCATACTGTTTAAAGCTCTCGGTTCGCCGTTCATCATATTCCCTGCCTTCAGCCGTTCTGTGCTGTGCTCCATCCAACTCGACAACAAGCTTCGCTTTGGCACAATAAAAATCGGCTACGTAATTTGTTATGATTTTCTGACGTGTAAAACGTATCGGATATTTGCTTAAAAAATCATACCAGAGATTCTTCTCTTCCTTGGTCATTTCAGCTCGCAAGTTTCTTGCAGTTGGCACAAGATCGGCATTATGCTTTCTTGAAAAATATTCTTGTTTGGTCATAATACCACCCCCATATTTGCAACAAGCAAAAGCAGTCATCATAACTTGGAAAAGTCTTTTTATAATTCTACCACAAAAAGAGGGGAGTAAGATGAAAATATTGTAAAAAAATATTCTTGACTTTACATAATCTGATGGGTATAATAAAATCAAGTAAAAGGGAGTAGGGCGTGGAGCGATCCACGGCACGATCCGTCATCTCGTAGATTTTTCTACCGGGTCGCGCCCGAAACATTCTTTGTTTTGAAACGAGACTTTTGCTGTGCTTTGTCGCGCAGTAAACAGTCTCTTTTTTTATGCTTAGACTGCGCGTTTCTAAAAAAGAAAGGAAGAAAAACTATGTTCATCAACATTCTGCTTCTCCTCGTAGGCTTTGTTCTCCTTATCAAAGGCGCCGATTTCTTCGTTGACGGCAGCTCATCTATTGCAAAGCTTCTTGGAATCCCCTCCGTTGTTATCGGACTCACTATTGTTGCTATGGGCACAAGTGCTCCTGAGGCTGCAGTTAGTATCGCAGCAGGAATTGCAGGCAGCAACGAAATCGCTATCAGCAACATCGTTGGCTCAAACATCTTCAATATGCTGGTGGTTGTTGGCGTTTGCGCAGCAATCAAGCCCTTCGCGCTTGACCGCGATATTATGAAGCGCGACTTCCCCATCAGCCTTATTGCAAGCGCGATCCTTCTCGCTATTTTATTCATCGGCCGCGAAATCAGCCGCGTCGACGGTATTATTATACTGGTGCTTATGGCTGCATATCTCACTTGGCTTGTTACAGGAGCTCTCAAAAACAGAGCCAGTGCTGAAGAAGAGGTTAAAACCCTCAATCCTATCCTCAGCGTTGTATACATCATCGGCGGTCTTGCTGCCGTTATCTTCGGTGGCGACCTTGTTGTTGACAACGCGGTTGTAATTGCAAAGGCTGCCGGCTGGAGCGAAACCTTTATCGGTCTCACAATTATCGCAATCGGCACAAGCCTTCCTGAGCTTGTTACAAGCATCGTTGCTGCAAGAAAGGGCGAAAGTGGACTTGCTCTTGGTAACGTTGTTGGCTCCAACATCTTCAACATTCTCTTTATCCTCGGCCTTTCCAGCACAATTATGCCAATCCCTGTTAACCCTGAATCCCTTGTTAACGGCTTTATCCTCTTTGCGATGACGGCTATTATGTTCATATGGTGTACTATCGCAAACAAGAAGGGCAAGCTTGGAAGACTCTCCGGTATTATCTGGCTCCTCTTCTACGTTGCATACACAGTATACCTTCTTATCGTAGGATAAAATACAGACTAAAAAAGAAGCAGACGATTTAATCGTCCGCTTCTTTTTTTGCTTCGCTGAACCAATAATTAAGATGTATTGAGAGAACAACTGCCGTTATAACCTCGTCAAGCATCATTTTAAGCTCGTTTTCCTCTGCTTCGCTTGCAGGAATATCGTTTGCTATTCCAAAAACAAATCGGAGACGGTTTTCAAATTCTGCGCAGCTATAATCATACACCCTGCTGCCCGATTCCTTTTTTATCATTTCAAGCATGATGCCAAGATTATCTATTGCAAGAACTCTCTTTGCCAGAACAACGAAAAACAGCTCTGCAATATGCATCGCATAATACTGCTTTTTAACGGGATTATCCACAAGCCCCTTCTTCACGTAGTTGCTTACCATGGATGAAGTTATTTCCACACAACCAAGCGGAGCAAGAGCGCTGTTTATATATTTAACCACCTGCTCAAGATAGAGCCCCATATCGGGCAGCTCCTTATATCTCGGCAGCTTGAAGGAGCTGATTTCTTCATAAATAATATTAAACTTTTCCATATCAACATTCTAACCTCAAACTGTTTTTTTGTCAATAAGATTTCCAAATCCTCTTGACAGGTTTTTGAAAAGCTGATATAGTTGTTATAGTCGGAGGATTCCGACGTTTTCTTGAAAGGAACTGATATTATGTTCAAAATAACAGCAGATTCATCAATTAATATAAATGACGACAGAGTTGTTTCCGTCCCCCTCACTATCGGCACGGACGAAAAACAGTTTGTTGACGACAAAAATCTTGATATAAATGAAATGGTTGAATACCTTGCAACATACAAGGGCCGCTCAGGAAGCGCCTGTCCTTCAAGCGAAGCATGGCTTAATGCATTCGGAGATGCAAAATACGTTTTCTGCATCACAATGACCTCCGCACTCTCCGGAAGCCACAACTCCGCAAGAATCGCAAAGGAGCAATATGAAGAGGATCATCCTGACCGCAAGGTTTGTTTGATAGATTCTCTCTCCACAGGCGGAGAGATGGAGCTTATTGCCGACAAATTACATAGCCTCATATCTGAGGGCAAGGATTTTGAAACGATCTCCGAAGAAATTGCAGAATACCAGAAGAAAACTCATCTTCTTTTCTGCCTCAAATCTCTCACCAATCTTGCCAACAACGGCAGAGTCAGCCCTGCGGCTGCAAAGATCTCCTCGATCCTCAATCTGAGAATCGTTGGCAAGGCAAGCAGCGAAGGAACTCTTGAGCTTATCTCAAAGCCCAGAGGCGATAAAAATGCTCACGTTGAGATCATCAAGCTTATGAAAGAAGCGGGATATAACGGCGGCAGAGTCGTTATCGGACATTGTCTTGCGCCCGAGCAGGCTGAAAGCCTTGCAACTCTTATCAGAAGCGAATTTGCAGATGCAGATATCACCGTAAACAAATTAGGCGCCCTCTGCTCCTTCTATGCAGAGAACCACGGCCTTATTATCGGCTACGAGGGATAAATTAAACAAAACAAATCGGCAGGGAAAATTCCCTGCCGATTTTTATTTTATTCGTAAAGCTTACCCATCTTAACGAGTCTTTCATACTTAGCCTTAGCTGCAGCCTCTGCCTGCGCGAAGAGCTGTGCAGCTCTTTCGGGGAAGGACTGTGCAAGACGAGCATAACGAGCCTCGTTTGCAATAAATTCCTGATAGTCCGCTGTGGGAGCCTTGGAATCAATTGTGAGCTTGTTCGCCTCAAGTGTGGGGTTATATCTGAAGAGGTGCCAATAGCCTGCTTCAACTGCCTTCTTCATTTCGAGCTGGCAGTTCTGCATACCGCCCTTCTTGATACCGTGCATTTCACAAGGAGCATAGCCGATAACAAGAGAAGGTCCGGGATATGCTTCAGCTTCCTTAAGAGCCTTAAGAGTCTGATTCATATCAGCGCCCATTGCGATCTGTGCAACGTATACGTAGCCGTAGGACAGTGCGATTTCAGCAAGGTTCTTCTTGCCGATCGCCTTACCTGCTGCTGCGAACTGAGCAACCTGACCGATGCTGGAAGCCTTTGATGCCTGACCGCCTGTGTTGGAGTAAACCTCGGTGTCAAATACCATGATGTTTACGTCCTCGCCGGAAGCAAGCACGTGGTCAAGACCACCGAAGCCGATATCGTATGCCCAACCGTCGCCACCGAAGATCCAAACGGACTTCTTAGCAAGATAATCCTTGCCTGCAACGATTTCCTTTTCCATAGGAACTGTTTCGCATGTGCCGCGTGCAATATCCTCTTCAAGCATTGCAACCATATGTGCTGTTGCAGCTTCATTTGCCTTAGCATCATCAAGAGTGTTGAGGTAGCCCTCGAGGCAGCCTGTCCATTCCTCTGAAACGTCCATTTCCTTATACTTAACGAGAAGATCGCGAACCTTCTGGATGAGGCGCTCACGGATAGTCTTCTGACCGAGAGCCATACCGAGACCGTGCTCAGCATTATCCTCAAAGAGAGAGTTTGCCCAAGCGGGACCCTTGCCGCTTTCGCGATTTACCGTATAAGGTGTGGAAGGTGCGCTGCCGCCCCAGATTGAAGAACAACCTGTTGCATTGGAGATATACATTCTCTCACCGAAGAGCTGTGTGATAAGACGAGCATAGGACGTTTCAGCACATCCTGCGCAGGAGCCGGAGAACTCAAGCAAAGGCTGCTTGAACTGGCTGTTCTTAACTGTGAGATTTTCTGTGAGGAATTTCTTTTCGGAAACGTTTGCAACTGCATAATCGAATACCTCCTGCTCAGCAAGCTGAGTTGCCTGAGGAACCATTTCGAGAGCTCTCTTTTCAGGCTTTGTGGGACAAGCCTTAACGCAGAGAGTACAGCCCATACAATCGAGGGGGCTGATCGCCATAGCAAACTTAAGATCCTCGCAGCCCTTACCGATCATCTTAGCTGTGAACTTTGTATGAGCAGGAGCAGCTGCTGCCTCCTCTGCATTCATAGCGAAGGGACGGATTGTTGCATGAGGACAAACGAATGAGCACTGGTTACACTGGATACAGTTTTCAGCATGCCATACGGGAACCATAACTGCAACGCCGCGCTTTTCATATGCTGCTGCGCCCTGAGGGAACGTACCGTCTGCCATATCCTTAAATGCGGAAACAGGCAGGCTGTCGCCGTCCATCTTAGAAACGGGAACAACAACGCGGTTTACAAAGTCTACAAGCTCGGGGCGTGTTCCTGTTGCGGGAGCATCAGCTGCGCTCTCGCCTGCATTCTTCCAAGCCTCAGGAACGTCAACCTTTACAAGCGCGCCTGCGCCCATATCGATCGCCTTATGGTTCTGTGCAACAACCTCTTCACCAAACTTGGAATAGGACTTTGTTGCCATATACTTCATATAGCCAACTGCTTCTTCAAGGGGCATGATCTTTGCAAGCGCAAAGAATGCAGCCTGAAGAATTGTGTTCTTAACCTTGGGATTGCCAACCTCGTTCTTTGCAATAGAGGTTGCATTGATGGTATAGAACTGAACGTCGTTATTTGCAATATAGCTCTTTACAGATGCGGGAAGGTTTGCTTCAAGAGCTTCAGCATCCCACTGGCAGTCAAGAAGGAACGTGCCGCCGGGCTTAACGTCGTTTACGATCTTATATCCCTTGAGGATATAGCTGGGATTGTGGCATGCAACAAAGTTTGCCGTTGTGATATAATGGGGGCACTTGATCGCAGCATCACCGAAGCGCAGGTGGGAAATTGTTACGCCGCCTGTCTTCTTGGAGTCGTACTGGAAGTAAGCCTGAATGTACTTATCTGTGTGGTCGCCGATGATCTTGATGGAGTTCTTATTTGCACCAACCGTGCCGTCGCCGCCGAGACCCCAGAACTTGCAGGAGATCGTGCCTGCAGGCGCTGTGTCGGGAGAACGCTTTTCAGGAAGTGAAAGTCCTGTAACGTCGTCAACGATACCGATAGTGAAATTGTTCTTAGGAGCATCCTCTGCAAGATTATCATAAACTGCGATAATGGATGCAGGAGTTGTGTCCTTTGAGCCGAGACCGTAACGACCGCCAACGATAGTCTTGCCTGTAACACCCTTGGATGCAAGAGCTGTAACAACGTCAAGATAGAGAGGCTCGCCAAGTGCGCCGGGTTCCTTTGTTCTATCGAGAACTGCGATCTTTGTTGCAGTTTCGGGAATAGCTTTAATAAGATTTTCAGCAACGAAGGGTCTGTAAAGGCGAACCTTAACAAGACCAACCTTTTCGCCTGCTGCCATCAGATAGTCGATAACCTCTTCAGCAACGTCGCAAACGGAACCCATAGCAACGATTACTCTGTCTGCATCGGGAGCACCATAATAGTTGAAGGGCTTATAGTCTGTGCCAAGCTTGGCATTGACCTTATCCATATACTTTTCAACGATTGCGGGAAGAGCATCATAATAGCTGTTGCAAGCTTCTCTGTGCTGGAAGAAGATATCGCCATTTTCAGCAGAACCGCGGAGAACGGGATGCTCGGGGTTGATAGCACGAGCTCTGAATGCATCAACTGCATCCATATCAACCATTTCCTTTAAGTCTTCATAGTCCCAAGCCTCGATCTTCTGGATCTCGTGGGATGTACGGAAGCCGTCAAAGAAGTTAAGGAAGGGCACTCTGCCCTCGATTGTTGCAAGGTGAGCAACTGCGCCAAGGTCCATAACCTCCTGAGGATTTGTTTCAGCCATCATTGCAAAGCCTGTCTGGCGGCAAGCATAAACGTCGGAATGATCGCCGAAAATGTTCAGCGCGTGAGATGCAACTGCACGTGCGGAAACGTGGATAACGGAAGGAAGCAATTCGCCTGCGATCTTATACATATTGGGGATCATAAGAAGAAGACCCTGAGAAGCTGTATAAGTTGTTGTGAGAGCGCCTGCTGCCAGTGAGCCGTGAACGGCACCTGCTGCACCTGCCTCAGACTGCATCTCCATAACCTTAACTCTGTCGCCAAAGATATTTCTTGCGCTTTCGCCGAAAATATTTTTGTCTGTTGCTGACCAAGTGTCTGTAACCTCGGCCATGGGGGAAGAAGGTGTTATAGGATAAATAGCGGCAACCTCTGTGAACGCGTACGAAACGTGCGCGGCAGCGGTGTTACCGTCCATTGAAACTTTTCTTCTTGCCATGTGTACCTCCTGGGATTGTATCTAAATAAATTTTTTTATTAAATTCTCTGCTTTTCAGCATACTCACTCATTATACATTATTTTGTCGTCTTTGTAAATAACTATTATTACAATAAACAATTAATATTTTGTGCAAAATGACAAACAAATTCCTTCTTTGCTTGATTTTGGACCTTATTAACATGTAAGCAAATAACTGAATTTGCTCTTGAACTATACCATAAAACAAGAACGGACGACCACAGGTCGCCCATTCAACACGATCAATATTTATTGCCTATGCCCAAAACAGTATCTCCCGAATCCTCATCAACTGTATACACCATTATTTCCTTTCCCATTTTCAAGCAATTATCTATAACGTACTTTGTTCCTTTGGATTTCCCATCCCACAAAGCAACCACCATATCAGAATACTGTATTATTTGCAAATTTCTCTTCAAAGGCGCGCCTTTGCCATATTTACTATATTCAGGTAAAAACTCCTTTAACGGTATACCTTTCTTCTCTGCAAATTCCCTTGCACATTCATCTATTCCCTTAGCACCGCCTGACACTATTTCTTTAATTTCCTTGGGCAAATAAATCTCCATATTGTCAACCCTTAAATTTCTGGAACCAATAATCGCAACTTTCATAAAATCCAACCTCATTATAGTCTATGCATAGTCCAATAGTAGCACGCATAGCCTATTTAATGCAACAGTTTTTTATATCCTATTTACATAAAGTAATAGGAGAACTAAATTCTATGAATACAATAACTGCAGTCAGAAACCGAATTCTACAGCTTTGCGGCGAACGAAATATATCCATAAATAAACTGGCTAATATCTGTGCTCTGCCTCCTTCTTCAGTTAAAAATATCTTGTACGGAAAAAGCCAGAATCCCAAGTTGTTAACTATAAAAATGATTTGCGACGGCTTAGATATCACACTTGCTCAGTTCTTTGATACAAATGAATTCAATGCTCTTGAGCAGGAAATTGAATAACCTGAAGAGATTTCGCGCTCTGCGGAGCGCGACCAAGAAGCTCCGCCTCTTGGAACTCCAAAACGCAATAGGAATTCCGTTCTCTGCGGAGAACGGATCAGGGCTTTGCCCTAATAACCCACGACCTTTTCAAAAAAGGTCGATAAAACTCGTAATGGTCAGCATCTAAATACAAAAAACCGCCGCGTATTTTTACGCGGCAGTTTTTTCAAAATATTATTATACCAAATTATTTGGAAAGAAGCTTCTTGATAGCAACGATCTCAACGCAGAGACAGAGGATCTCAACTGCATTTGCGAGATTTTCGTTGTTGGGGAAAGTGGGAGCGATTCTGAGGTGGCGGTCGCGGGGATCTACACCGTAGGGATAGGAAGCGCCTGCCTTTGTAAGAGCAACGCCTGTCTCACCTGCAAGATCATAAACTGCCTTAGCACATCCATCGGGAACTGCAAGGTCTACGAAATATCCGCCCTTGGGCTCTGTCCACTCAGCGATACCTGTAAGCTTTTCGCGGAATGCATTGATAACGATATCAAACTTGGGCTTGATGATCTCAGCGTGGCGCTTCATATGAGCCTTGATTCCGTCAGCTGTCTTGAAATACTTAACGTGGCGGAGCTGGTTCATCTTATCGGAGCCGATTGTCTGTGCGCCGAGAAGGGGCTTGATCTGATTTACGTTGTTTTCGCTTGCGATAAGCATTGCAATACCGTTGCCGGGGAACGTGATCTTAGAAGTTGAAGCAAATTCGAAGATCAGATCCTCGTTGCCAACCTTTGCAGCCTCCTCGAAGATATCGAGAAGAACAGGAGCATCGTCAACAAGATCGTGAACTGCATAAGCATTATCCCAGAAAATTCTGAAGTCGTCAGCTGCAGGCTTAAGAGCTGCGAAGCGACGAACTGTTTCGTCAGAATAAACTACGCCTTCGGGATTGGAATACTTGGGCACACACCAGATACCCTTGATGGAGGGATCGATTGCAACAAGCTTTTCAACCATATCCATATCAGGACCGTCTTCCTTCATTTCAACGGGGATAAGCTCAAAGCCAAGAGTTTCTGTTACAACGAAATGTCTGTCATAGCCGGGAGCGGGGCAAAGGAACTTAACCTTCCCCTGCTGACCCCAGGGCTTGGAGCCACCGTATACGCCGAACATCATAGCACGTGCAATTGTGTCGTACATCATATTAAGCGCAGAGTTGCCACCGATGATAACTCTCTCAGGTGTTGTATTCATAAGATCGGCAAAAAGCTTCTTTGCTGCGGGAATACCGTCAAGCACACCGTAGTTACGGCAATCAAAGCCTGTTTCATCAAAGCAATCCTCTTTTGTTGTAATAACGTTGAGAATGTCAAGAGTGAGATCAAGCTGCTCTGCATTGGGCTTGCCGCGTGTGAGGTCGAGAGAAAGTCCCTTTTCCTTCCATGCTGCAAGAGCTGCTTCCTTTTCTGCAAGACGAGCCTGAAGCTCAGATGTTGAAAGTACGTTAAGTGCGTCCATTTTTGTCCGATCCTTTCTATATCAAAAAAATCTAAAATTCATTTATGAAAGTTTTTTGTGCTCAAAAAGTCATATTTTCTGCTGCACTATGGCATAGTATATACTATACGGTCAAAAAATGCAAGTGCAAAGTCAAAAAAATTCAAATTAATTTATTTTTGCCTTATATCATCCTTGATAATGCAAGTTTTGTATGCTACAATATGTAAAAATCCTCAAAGGAGCTCAAAAATGGCAACGGCTTTTATCCTGATCGTTTCAATTTCTTTCATATACACCCTTTATTTGCAGATTTTTTCTATGGACCAAAAAAGAGCTGAATTGCTTTCAAAAATCCTGCTTGCATCATCCGTTGCCGGCGGTATTGGCTTGATAGCCTCCTTCATAATATTCTATGTACGCCTCAGCGCAATTGACAACGTGGACCTCTACGACACCGTCCGCAATGCATTTGATCTTTTTGCCGTACCCATTGTAATCTGGGTAGTTATTTCCGTGATTATTACAACAATCACCCATTTCTCAGGCCAAAAAATCAGCAGAACCATCCCGTCTTTTTGCCATCTGACAGCCCTGCTTGTTTTGCTCTGGACTCTGCTCCTTGCACACCTCGCTCACCTTTACGAAATTTCCCTGAACGTTTATTTTCATATTTCAGGATGCGCGCTTGCTCTTGCAACGCTCTTCCCCGCTGCCCTCGAAATAAAAAGACTTGAAAAAAATCTCGGCGATAAGGACTACATTTACTCCCGCCTCCATCGAAACGACGAAAAGCATAAAAAGGCAGAGGAAAGAAAGAGAATCATAGAAACGAAAAACAGAATAAAAAATAAAACCAAGAGAAGATAAAAAATATCCGCCATCAAAAACGGCGGATATTTTGGTCTTTCCCTTAAAATCCGGATTACTCTTTCAGCTCATAAACCACAAGCTGATCTCCTTGAAGATCCGAAGCATACATACAAACACCCGTAATCGATGGATTCTCATAGGTGGTGTAATAATATATCCCTTTATCAGTATTGCAGCACGAGGAGTAACGTGTGTATTCATATTCTCCGTCAGCTGTCAGAACACATCCCTTTGGCATAGCAACGGATGAAAGAATATGAAAAAATTGATTGACACTTTCCATTTCTCCCTCACCTGCAACGGATTTACTCTTCACAAATACAGCCCGAACAAAACGCGATGCTGATGAAAAATCCCCCGGCAAGCCTATGGCTCCCATTCCGAGGCTGTAATTATTCAGCCCAAGCTCCTCACAAAGCTTGTTGTCTGCCTGTCCCTCGTGAAGCGACATATAATTATTCAAATTCATCAAATGGAAATCAAAGGGCGGATTGTTGGTCAGCACGCCAACGTGGTTATCATATATTTTGATCCCCTCGCCAACAGACTCAACCGTTATGGAGCCGTCTCTGTCCGAAACAAGCCAATGCAAAGGAGAGAGCGGCAGCTCGCAACTGAAAGCCTCATTGTATAAATTTATATTGTATATCATCTCTCTCGCCTCACGCAGATTTGCACATTGTGCTAATATATAAGGAATAAACTCAAACGGCGTAACGTTTTCCTTTCCCTCCGTGTATGGCTTGTAGTCCGCATTTTCGGGGAAATTCAATCCTGCCATGCTGAGTCCCTTTTCGTTGGTGGCCTCGTAGTATAACGGATAACCACTTGACACCGCTGCCATGCCTATCATGGCGTAATGTGAGGATAAAGAAGCGACCTTGCGAAAATCAAGCCTGAAATTGCGAGGGGTTATAACAACCCTTTCACAATATGAACGATCAAGATCAAGATTCCGTCCAAAATAATGAACGGACGTTTTGTAAGTTATAGCAGTGCACATATAATAATTCCTTTCGTTTTTGTATATATAGTATAAGGAAAATAATAGGGTTTATTTATTGAAAAATAATTGTTATTTTTTTCGAAAAAATGCTTGACTTTTATATATCCATATGATAATATATCAAGGTCAGCGAAACTGATGTGCGCCCTTAGCTCAGCGGATAGAGTGCCCGGCTACGAACCGGTAGGTCGCAGGTTCGAATCCTGCAGGGCGCGCCATAAATAGAAAAACCAGCCAACAGGCTGGTTTTTCTATTTATATCGCACCGCCGAAACTGCAGGATTCGAAAGGGCAGAGCTTCGCCTATGTTTAGCCTTCTCTCGAGGTCATGATGCGAAGCTCGACAAAAGCTGCGCTTTTGCAAAGTGAATCTTCGCGGACAAAAACTCCTGAGAGGAGTTTTTAGCCCGTAGCGCTAAGCTGACCACGAGTTTTAGCTTCACTAACCCGCGAGAAGAGCCGAAATGCATTTCGGCATTCACTTCATCTAAGGCGGGCGCGCCAACCCAATAGGGTTGGTTCTTTTGTTTAT
>JAZORY010000069.1:0-5579 GCA_045656825.1 Candidatus Avispirillum sp. | reverse complement strand
GTCGCGGAGGATGTCCTTGCCGTAGATACCCTGGAACTTCAGGTTGTGAATTGTCATAATTGTGCGGATGCCGCGGAAGAACAAATCGCCCTGGAAGCTGTCGTTAAGGTATACGGGAACAAGACCGGACTGCCAGTCGTGGCAATGGATGATATCGGGGCGGAAGCCGATGATGGGGAGAGCGCTGAGGGCTGCCTTTGAGAAGTAGATAAACTTTTCAATGTCGCCGCGGATCTCGCCGTAGGGCTTATCGCCGCCGAAATAGTATTCGTTATCGATGAAATAGAAGGTGATGCCGTCAACCACAGCTGAGAGCACTCCAACGTACTGCTTTCTCCATGCAAGATCCATATCGAAATGAGTTACGTATGTGAGCTTATCCTTCCACTGGGGCTTCATGCAGAGGTATTTAGGGAGAATAACGCGAACGTCATACTTGTTATTATCGAAATACTTGGGAAGAGTACCTGCAACGTCTGCAAGACCGCCTGTTTTGATGAAGGGAACAGCCTCACTTGTTACAAAAAGAATCTTTTTCTTTTCCATTGGCAAAACCTACTTTCTGTATGTAAAATTTTTTAGGGGCATTTCACTACTTTAATTCTATAACCTTTTCGTGTTTTTGTCAATAAACTTATTATAAAATATTATATATTAGTTACCTTGCGGCTCATTTGAGTTAAGCAGTAATTCAGCAACTGTTTATACTGCTGTTACAGGTTTAATATTCCGGCAGATATCCATAGCTTTTTATAAGTGCGGCTTCGAAGAAGTCGTCAGTGTCAAAGGAGTTGTCTTCTTTTTTGTTGTGGCTTTTAGGAGGATCAAACGCAGCTTTCTTTTCCGTTTGTTCCCATTTACGAAAAGCAGCCCTCCAGTCCTTGATGGGTGTTTTACCCATCATCCAGCCAACTGCGCTGTAATGGTTGTAAAATTTGTTTGCCATCTCTATTTCCCCACGCTGAAAGGCGTATCTTTCGACTTCTTCATATTCGGGAGCAATAAAATTAAAATCATTTTTTTCAGAGGGTGTGCTTTGAGTGCTGATGCCGCAGGCTTTTTCGTCTGCCTCTGTCTCTTTTTCTGAATCTATATCTTTTTCTATGTCTTTTTCTGTATTTATCTCTGTATCTGTGGAATTATTCCGGAAAATTTCCGTTGATTTCCTTTTGTCTTCTCTTTTTCTTCTTGCATCTGCAGTTTCGCTTCCCACAATGCTGTCAAAATCGGGGATAACGTATGTATCCTCTTCCTTTTTCAACATTCCGAATTTAAGAAAAACACTTATTGCTTTTTCAACCAATTCATATTCCATATCAAGCACAAGTGAAAGGGTTTCCATATCAAAGGGGACCCCCTCGCTTACGTAAAGTTTTCCCTCTGTGTTTATTGCCATAAGCATTATTTCAATGTACATAATCATAAAGCGATATCCATCGGACATTCTGCGCAATATCTTCATGCTGTTTGATTTGAAAAAATGCTCGTCCAATTTAAGCCAATAATATCTTTTGCTTGCCACTTTTCACGCTCCAATAATCTTTTTTTATTTAGCATAGCATATATAATTTTTTATTTCTCCCCATCGGAGCGCTAAAAGTGAGGCGGGGAATAAATTGTTGTTGACTTGCGCTTTTTGTGGTGATATAATTCTTTTATTAGGTATCTTTTAATATTAATGAGGTAAAAAACTATGAAATGGACATCTCTCAACGATCTGCGTGAATCCTTTCTCGCTTTCTTTGAGTCTAAGGAACATCTTCGTCTCGGAAGCTTTTCTCTCGTTCCTATAAACGATAAATCCCTGCTTCTTATCAACTCAGGTATGGCACCTATGAAGAAGTATTTCACTCGTGAGGAAGAGCCCCCCCGTGATCGCGTTTGCACATGCCAGAAGTGTATCCGTACAGGCGATATCGATAACGTTGGTAAAACAGCTCGCCACGGCACTTTCTTTGAAATGCTTGGCAACTTCTCCTTCGGTGATTACTTCAAGACAGAGGCTATCACTTGGAGCTGGGAATATCTCACAAAGGTTCTTGAAATTCCCGAAAACCTTCTCTATCCCTCCGTTTACGAGCAGGATGACGAGGCTTTCGAGCTTTGGAACAAAATGATCGGCATCCCCGCAGAGCGTATTGTTCGTATGGGTAAGGCTGACAACTTCTGGGAGCACGGCAGCGGCCCCTGCGGTCCTTGCTCCGAGATCTACTTTGACCGCGGCGTTGAAAACGGCTGCGGCAGCCCTGATTGCTATCCCGGATGCGAATGCGACAGATTTATTGAAATCTGGAACAACGTATTCAGCCAGTTCTCTAACGACGGCGAGGGTAACTACACAGAGCTTGAAACAAAGAATATTGACACAGGTATGGGTCTTGAACGTCTCGCTTGCGTAATGCAGGGCGTTGGCAATCTCTTTGAGGTTGACACTATCAGAAAGATCCTTGATACAGTTTGTGCTCTTTCCGGCAAGACGTACGGCGCTGATGCAAACAACGACGTTTCTATCCGTGTTATCACAGACCACATCAGAAGCTCCACGTTTATGATTTCCGACGGCGTTATTCCCTCCAACGAGGGCAGAGGCTACGTGCTTCGTCGTCTCCTTCGCCGTGCTGCACGCCATGGTAAGCTTCTCGGTATTGAAGGCGCGTTCCTCGGTAAGCTTTGCGACGTTGTTGTAGGCGAAAGCTGCGGTGCTTATCCCGAGCTTTCCGAAAAGCACGACTATATCAAGAAGGTTATCTCCATGGAGGAGGAGCGCTTCGAGGCAACTATCGATGCAGGTCTTAACATTCTCTCCGGTATGCTTGAAAAGGCTGAGGGAACTCTCTCCGGCGAGGACGTGTTCAAGCTTTACGACACCTTCGGCTTCCCCATCGACCTCACACGTGAGATTGCAGAGGAAAAAGGTATTGCAATTGACGAAGAAGGCTTCACAGCTCTTATGAAGGCTCAGAAGGAAAGAGCAAGAAATGCAAGAGCGGATCTCTCCAGCTGGGAAAGCGCAGGAAACGATGCTCTTGAAGGCGTTGCAAAAACAGAATTTACAGGCTATTCCGAGCTTGAAAGCGAAGCAACAGTTCTTGCTATCATCACAGACGAGGACAAGGTTGACACAATAACAGAGGGCACGTTCAGCCTCATTCTTGACAGAACTCCCTTCTATGGCGAGGGCGGCGGTCAGGTTGGCGACGTTGGTACTGTTCTTTGCGGTGAAGCAACAGTTGCTGTTGTTGATACAAAGAAGGTAGACGGCGTTTATATCCACGTTTGCGAAATTGCAGACGGAAGCATTTCCGTTGGCGATAAGGTTGTTGCAAAGGTTGACCGTGATAACAGACGCGCTATTATGCGCAACCACTCCGGCGTGCATCTTCTTCAGGGCGCGCTCCGCGCAGTGCTTGGCACTCACGTTGAGCAGGCAGGCTCCTACGTTGATGCAAATCGTCTCCGCTTCGACTTCTCTCACTTCGCTGCAGTAACTTCCGAGGAGCTTTCCAAGGTTGAAGCTATGGTTAACGAAGAAATTATGGCGGCTGTTGCAATTGAAACAGTTGAAACAGATATCGAATCTGCAAGAAAGATGGGTGCAATGGCTCTCTTCGGCGAAAAGTACGGTAAGACTGTTCGCGTTGTTAAGATGGGCGATTACTCCACAGAGCTTTGCGGCGGTACACACGCGCAGAGCACAGGAAACCTTGGTCTCTTCAAGATCATTTCCGAAACATCCGTTGCAGCAGGCGTTCGCAGAATTGAAGCAGTTTGCGGTCTTGGCGTTCTTTCCCTTATGGCTGAAAAGGATAAGCTCATTTCCGACACAGCTTCTGCTCTTAAGAGCGCTAACGTTAACGATATTGCAGCAAAGGCTGTAAGCACTCAGGCTGAAATCGCAAGACTTAAGCGTGAGCTTGATGCTCTCAATTCCAAGATGGCTGCAGGCAAGCTTGATGATATTCTTGCAAGCGCAAAGACAGTTGGCTCCGTAATGCTCGTTTCTGCAGATATGGGCGCTGTTACAGCTGATGCAGCTCGTGATCTCTGCGATAAGATCAAGGATAAGTATCAGAACGCGGTTGCAGTTCTTGCTATTCACGATGGCGAAAAGCTGAACTTCGTTGGTATGGCTGCTCCCGAAGCAGTTAAGGCAGGCGCACATGCAGGTAAGCTTATGGGCGCAGTTGCTGCGGTTTGCGGCGGTAAGGGCGGCGGACGTCCTGATTCTGCAATGAGCGGCGGTAAGGATCTTTCCAAGATCGCTGATGCTCTCGCAGAAGCAGAAAGCATCCTTGCAGGTATGCTTAAGTAATTAAAGCTTAATATAAAAACCGCAGACAAACGTCTGCGGTTTTTTTGTATATTCGGATCGTTATTTTTTCTTAAACCATTTGAAAGTGAGGGGCCAAACGGCGCCTGCGAAGATCACCATAATAAAATACGTGAAGGCGCGGTCGGCAGGCTCGGGAACGATTGCGCCGAAAACAAGATAGCCAAGCTCCTTGACTGCAAGAGAAAGTCCGAGTCCCAGTACAAGCTTTATTGCCTGTGCCCATAAGGGAGCCTTTGTTTCAAAACGGATAAATTTTGTGTCCAGCTCAAACACCACCCAAAGACCTGCAATTGCTCCAAGCATTTTGTAAGTGTTTTTAACGCCGCTCATAATTCTTTCAGCATCTGCGCTTGCAGGGAAAGGATAAAGCTCCATAAAGAGCAGCTGAAAAACTGACCAGGCGAGAAGCGCTGCCATAAGGATACGCATAGCCTTCGGGGAGGTCTTCACCTTGCAAAACAGAGGATAGAGACCGAAAATCATAACAAGCGCTATGCCGATGGAGGTTAGTACGTCGGCAGGAGTGTGTACGCCCAGATACATTCTTGAAAATGGAACGATTATACAAAGAGCGATTGAGACAATGCGAATGATTTTGTTTTTCTCCCATTTCGCAACGGCGCCGAAGGAGCCCACGGAGGACTGAGTGTGTCCGCTGGGGAAGGAATAACCGCCAGCTCCGCCCTTTGCGGATTCAACGGCGTTGAAATTCGGATCGCGCACCCAAGGACGATCAATTCTGAAATTGACCTTAAGAAAATTGTTTATCTGAGTTCCCATAAATCCGATAGTGAGCATATAATAGCCCTCGTATTTATCAATGCACCAGAAAAGGAGCATGGCAAGAACGATGAAAACAGTTTCCTCGCCGAAAAGGGTGAAAAAAGACATAATTGCAGTTAAGAAAGGGGTTCTGAGTCCCTCAAGGAAATATAAGAATTGCATATTATCACCTCTTGTGCGGATATATCTGTAAAAAATTGTATCATAGTTTTGTATTGTTGTAAATATGGCTTTTATAAATGAATTTGTAAATAGCATCATATTGACAACGGGAAAAATTTGTGATAGAATCAATGGGTACGCTGGTGTAGCACAGGGGTAGTGCAGCTGATTCGTAATCAGCAGGTCAGGGGTTCAAATCCCCTCACCAGCTCCAAAAGGACTCACATGAAATGTGAGTCCTTTTTGTTTACCGGAAACTATTGAAAAACCTCGCTTTTTATGATAAAATTTCTTATCATAT
>JAZORY010000068.1:0-11603 GCA_045656825.1 Candidatus Avispirillum sp. | reverse complement strand
CATCTTGAATACGGAGAGCGCTTTGACTGGCCCGATATGGCGGCAGAAAACTATGGAAACAGCGTTTTCTGCTACGGTCACAAGGACCATTTCGGAATTCTTTGCGACGGAACAGTTATCCCATGCTGTCTGGACCACGAGGGAGATATCGCCCTCGGCAACATCCTTGAGGACAGCGCCGAGAATATCCTTTCCTCCTCCAGAGCAGAGGCTATGCGCCGTGGCTTTGCTGCCAGATGCGCAACAGAAGAGCTTTGCAGAAGATGCGGATATGCAAGAAGATTTAAGTAACAAAAAAGAGCTATCGTTGAGGCACCCTCCGTAAGGAAGGTGCCATAATTTTATACAAACTTTAATAATCTTTTTAGCTATGGTATAATATTTTTAAGTCAACACATTTTATGTTTTGTGTTGTTCAGTTAATCTCCTTTAAATTGTACAATGTATTCACAAAATTTAAAGGAGGTTCTTAAAATGAACACAGACAAAATCATAGCAGAATCAATCGCAAAGGACTATGCACCGAAAGAGAGTTCAAAACTTGTCGCTCTTACAAAGTTGGACAACAAGGCAAAACTTCCTGCAACCATTTTCACTTACTCTTGTGGTATTATCTCGGCGCATGTATTTGGTTCAGGTATGAGCTTGGCAATGCAAGTTATTGGTAGCGGTATTGGAGGCATGATACTAGGAATTATTGTCGGCATTGTGGGTATTATCGGTTGCTGTGTTAATTATCCCATCTACAAGAAGATGCTTGAAAAGGGTAAGTCAAAATATGCCTATGAAATCGTGCAACTCGCAAAAGAAATTGCCGATGAATAACAAAGTACTGCAAGGAGTGGTAATATGAATAAATCAGAAAGCAAATATTTTAATACTGCCACTAAAATGGACCTTGCCTTGATTACGCTTCTCAAAAAGAAATCGTTTGATTACATTACTGTTAGTGAGATTTGTGAAACGGCAGGAGTAAATCGTTCAACATTCTATCTTCATTATGAAACGGTTGGGGATTTGCTTGATGAAACTGCAAAATATTTACTAAATGATTTTTTTTCGTATTTTTCAACCGATACAAAATCAATCGCACTAAACCTTAAAGACTGCGAACTTAACGATTTAATATTTGTTTGTGATAAGTACCTAACACCTTATTTTACTTATATCAAAGACAATAAAGAGATTTTTGGTACAGCATTAACCAATAATAAAACCTTGGGGTTTGAAGATGTCTATAAGCGAATGTTTGATAACATATTCAATCCCATATTAGATAGATTTCAGTATCCGCAGAGCGACAGGCAATATGTGATGATGTACTATCTTAATGGTATCAATGCAATCGTTAGTGAGTGGTTGAAAAATGGTTGTGATAAACCAATTAAAGAATTATCGAAGATAGTTTCAATTTGCGTTTTTGGTTTAAAAGATATTAAGACTTTGTAATCCAATAACTTTGAGATCGGTTGCTCAATGTATCTAACCCACTATGACACTTTCAAATTCTGAAAGTGTCATTTTTATATATAAAAAATGAAGACGACTTCCTTACGAAGCGTCTCCATTTGATAGCTCTTTTTTACTGTTAAATAAGATCCGCAATATCGAGAACAAGACGCTCGGTCTTTTCCCAGCCGATGCAGGGGTCGGTAATAGATTTACCGTAGATGCCCTCGCCGATCTTCTGGCTTCCGTCTTCAATATAGGACTCGATCATAAAGCCCTTAACGTAGCTCTTGATATCAGCGCTATGACGACAAGCGTGAAGAACCTCTTTGCAGATTCTTTCCTGCTCGTTATATTTCTTGCCGGAGTTGGCATGGTTTGAGTCAACTATAAGCGCCATATTTTCAAGACCCTTAGCCTTATATGCTGTATAAAGGTTTGCAAGATCCTCATAGTGATAATTAGGAAGAGAATGTCCGTAATTATCAACGTATCCTCTGAGAATTGCATGTGCAAGAGGATTACCCTCTGTTTCAACCTCCCAGCCGCGATAAATAAATGAATGCTTATGCTGAGCAGCCATAATGGAGTTCAGCATAACGGAAACGTCGCCGCAGGGGGGATTTTTCATACCAACGGGTATATCAATACCGCTGGATGTGAGTCTGTGCTCCTGATTTTCAACGCTGCGGGCGCCGATTGCAACGTAGGAGAGCAGATCGGAAAGATATCTGTAATTATCGGGATAGAGCATTTCATCAGCTGTTGAAAGCCCTGTTTCCTTCAGCACAGTTGTGTGTAGGCGGCGGATAGCGATGATACCCTCAAGAATATCAGGCTCTGCTTCGGGATCGGGCTGATGAACCATTCCCTTATATCCATCGCCCGTTGTTCTGGGCTTGTTCGTGTAAACTCGGGGAATGATGATAAGCTTGTCCTGAACCTTTTCCTGCAGCTTGGCAAGACGGGAACTGTAATCAAGAACTGCATCCTCTCGGTCTGCAGAGCAGGGACCTATAACGAGAACCATTTTGTCGCTTTCACTCTTGAAAACCTTTGCGATCTCCTCATCGCGAGCCGCCTTTATTTTAGCAAGCTCCTCTGTTACGGGATACTGCTCCTTGATCTCCTTCGGAACAGGAAGCTTTCTCTTGAAGTTCATGTTTTTCACTTTGTTTAACCTGACCTTTCCTGGATGTTTGCGTTTGTCTGCAGGTGCGCTCCCGCAGATAAAGATAGGTTTATTATACACGCTTTTTTGCACTAAAGCAATAAAACGATTGCAAGATTTAGTTTTTCGTAACAATAGTCAAAATGTGAATGTATTCCTTGGCATAAATAACAAAGAGGAAACCCGCTAAATCAGGTTTCCTCTCTTTTTTATTACATATCGTTTCTGCAAATATCCTCATAGGTTTCGCGTCTGACTGCAACGTAGCTATCCTTGTCCTTCACCATAACAACGGCGGGACGGGGAAGACGGTTGTAGTTTGAAGCCATGGAATAGTTATATGCGCCGGTTACAAGCACAGCCATAATATCTCCGCGCTCAGCCCTCGGAAGCATTACGTCCTCCTGAATAAGATCTCCGCTTTCACAGCATCTGCCTGCAATAGTTGCCTGCATTTCAGCCTTATCGTTTGCCTTGTTTGCCAGAAGAACCGTATAATCGGATTCATAAAGAGCATATCTGGGATTGTCGGGCATACCGCCGTCAATGGAAACGTAGCTCTTATATCCCGTTATCGTCTTAAGAGAACCAACCGTGTAAAGCGTAAGTCCGCTGTCAGCAACGATGCTGCGTCCGGGCTCCATAAGAATGATGGGCTGCTTGATTCCAAGCTCGGCACAGTGCTTCTTTATCTCACCCGCAAGGCCCTTGATATTGGCTTCATAGTCGATTGCAGGATCTCCCTCAACGTAGCGAACACCAAAACCGCCGCCAAGATTGAGAACGGGAACCTCATATCCTAAGGTTTCCTTTACCTCCTTGATAAAGCGGAGCATAATTTCAGCCGCATCGGAGAAGGATTCATATTCGAAAATCTGTGAGCCTATATGGCAGTGGAAGCCCTCAAGCTCGATATTTGAAAGAGACAGCGTATATTTTACGATCTCCATCGCCTGACCTGTTTCAATAGCAGTTCCGAACTTGGAGTCCACCTTGCCCGTTGAGATCTTTGCCTGAGTGTGAGGATCAATTCCGGGAGTGAGACGGAGGATAACCTTCTGTGTGATACCCTTTTCGCCTGCAATACGGGAAATCGCATCAAGCTCCTCGCGGTTGTCTGCAATAAAATGGCCAACGCCTGATTCTATTGCAAATTCAATATCCGCATCAGTTTTGTTATTTCCGTGGAAATAGGAGCTTTCAAGAGGGAAGCCTGCCATTTTCGCTGTGTACAGCTCTCCGGGAGAAACAAGGTCAGTTGCCATTCCTTCCTCAGCTATAATAGAATAAAGACGCTTGAAGCAGCAAGCCTTACTAGCGAAAAGAGGACGGGAGCCCTCTCCCATATATTTTTTCATAGCGTTTATATAAACTCTTGCATTGTTACGGATTCTCTCCTCGTCCATAACGTAGAGAGGAGTGCCGTACTTTTTCGCAAGGTCTACCGTGTCAACGTCTGCAATTTCAAGATGATTTTTTTCGTTTACTGAAAGGTTTTCGTGAAGCATTTATTCAAACTTCCATTTCGGTTTTTATTTAAGAACTTCGGAAAGCATTGTTTCCATATTGTAGAGACCGGGCGCACAGTTAACAAGATACTTAGCGCAGGTGATAGCGCCGTCTGCAAAAACAGAACGGGACTCTGCCTGATGCTGAAGCGTCAGGGTCTGAGAATCTGTTGCAATAATAACCTGATGCATACCGGGATTATTGCCGAGACGAAGCGCGTGTATTCCAATCTCATTCTTTTCTCTCTTCTGCATACCGCATCTGCCATAAACAAGCTCAGCCTCAGGGCGAACCTGACAAAGCGCATCTGCAATCATTTTAGCAGTTCCGCTGGGAGCATCTGCCTTTCTGTTGTGATGAGCCTCAACGATCTCGATATCTGCATCGGGGAAAAGGGCTGCTGCCTTTTTAGCAAGATTTACAAGAACTGCAACGCCGAGAGAGAGGTTTGCAGAGAAAAATACGGGAATAGATTTAGCCGCCTCGTTAATAAGAGCCTTTTCTTCGTCAGTATGTCCCGTGGGAGCAATAACAACGGGAAGCTTTCTTGCCATGGCATAGGAAACGATCTCGTTTGTTGCGCTGTGATGAGAGAAGTCGATTATAACGTCTGCATCGCCTGTGTATTCAGAAAGCTTGGAATAGGGAACGGATGCAACGTTTTTATCAACTGCAGCTGCAAGAACAGCATCGCCCTCTCCGTTAAGGAGGATCTCCTCAACCTCGCGACCCATTCTGCCACCGGCACCGTTAAGAATAACCTTTATCATTTTGCCACCTCTTATTTGATAAGGCCGTGGCCGCGCATGATCTCAAACATCTTTTCAGCCTTTGCCTCATCCATTTCTGTCAGAGGAAGACGAAGCTTGTTGTCGCAGAAGCCCATCTTTGCCATAGCTGCCTTAACGGGAATGGGGTTAACCTCTGAGAAGAGAGCATCGATCAATGCGTGATACTTATACTGAAGCTTTGCCGCTCCTTCAATGTCGCCTGCAAAATACTTTCTTGTGATCTCGCAAGTTTCCTTCGGCATAATGTTGGAAAGAACAGAAATAGAACCGATACCGCCGAGAGACATAAGGGGAACGATCTGATCGTCGTTACCTGAATAGAGATCCAGCTTGCCGTGCACGTAGCTCATTGTTTCAACAATCTTGGAAAGATTGCCGTTAGCTTCCTTGATACCAACGATGTTGTCGTGATCAGCAAGAACCTTATATGTGGAAGGCTCAATGTTAACACCTGTTCTGGAGGGAACGTTGTAAAGAATAACGGGAGCAGTGCTGGAGTCTGCAATATCAGTGAACATATTGATAAGACCCTTCTGAGTTGCCTTGTTGTAGTAAGGAGTTACAACAAGAACTGCATCAGCGCCTGCCTCGCAAGCACATCTTGTAAGGTCCTTGGCATAGCCTGTGTCATTAGAGCCTGTTCCTGCAATAATGGGAACTCTCTTTGCTGCTCTCTTTGCAGCAAAAGCGATAGCATCTCTGTGCTCATCGTCAGTGAGCGTGGATGCTTCACCCGTTGTTCCGCAGATAACAAGAGCATCGATGCCTGAATCTATCTGCCAATCAATAATTCTGCCAAACTGATCGTAGTCAATACCCTCTTCGTTGAAGGGAGTGATAAGTGCGGTTGCAATACCGCGAAAAATGGTCTTTTTCATAAAAACACACCTCGTATAAAAATAAAAAGTCGACCACGGTCGACTTTGCAAAAAAGCTTTTGTTAGTAAAAACAAAATGTGGGGTCAATAAAACCCGGATAGCTCTCCGCAAAAGCGACAGTCGGAGTGATATTATTCACTCAAACCGGTTCAGCCCTGCACCGCGGGCTGCCCTCGGCACCTGCACCTTTTACTCAGGCAACGGGCGGTCAACCCTTTAACATCTGAGCTACTCATTGCAAAATGCACCTCTACCGTGTAGCACAAGTATAGCACAAGTGCCATTTTGTGTCAACATTATTTTTAATTATGAAGCGTTTTTACAGCCATTTTTTGTGAAAACTATTGTAAAAATATGCCGTTTGCATTAAAATAAACCTATAATGAAAGCTAAACCGAAAGGAATGGTTAGATTTTTATGAAGGAAATGTTTCCCGCTGCCGAGCACGGCAGAGTTAATAACCTGAAGGACACCTCTTTTAAGTATAACGGTTGGCCCAGCGTTTGCCGAGACGACCGCGGAGTCCTTTATGCAGTTGCATCCTCTATGCGTATGTCCCACGTTGACCCCACAGGTAAAAACTGTATGTACGTAAGCTTCAACGAGGGCAAGACCTGGACTCCCCCCATCGTTGTAAACGACTCCTATGCAGACGATCGCGATATGGGTATCGTATATCTGGGCAACGGCAAAATGGTTATCAGCTGGTTCACTGAAGCTCCCGAGGATTATATGGAGCAGATTCAGGGATATGATTGGTTTGATCCGGTTGATAAAGCTATCGCAGGCGGATTTACAAATGCCTGGAAAAAGCTTCCCCCTGACGTTTATAAATCCTGCAACGCAGCCTTCGTAAAGGTTTCCGAGGACTACGGCGTTACGTGGACTGATCCTATCAGAGTTCCCGTAACAGCGCCTCACGGCCCCTCCCTCTGCGCTGACGGAACTCTCGTTTATATGGGCAAGGAAATGGATCCCGATTATCTCGCTCCCAATCCCATTCTCGTTTATTCCAGCAAGGACGGCGGCTACACCTGGACTCATACAGGCACGGTTCACCCCTCTGCTGACATAACAAACGAAAATATGCACGAGCCCCACGTTATAGAGCTTCCCAACGGTCGCCTTCTCGGAGCCATCAGAGTTCATGGCCTTATCGGCGACAGCACAGAATGTGCAGAAACCATATACACAACCTTCTCCGATGATAAGGGCAAGACCTGGACGGATCCCGTTCCCACAGGAGCAGAAGGACTTCCTCCTCATCTTATGGTGCACAGTAGCGGTGCAGTTATCCTCTCCTATGGCTGCCGCATAAACGGCAAGAGAGCTGAGCGAGCTATGGTCAGCTACGATAACGGCGAAACCTGGACTGAGGACTATATGCTCAACGATAAGCTGGATTTCTTCTGCGATATGGGCTATCCCTGCTCAGTTGAGCTCTCCGACGGTTCTATTTTGACCGTTTATTATCAGAAATGGCCGGGCGAATGGTGGACAAGCGTTCTCTATACAAAGTGGCGCCTTGGCGATAATTCAGAAAGTAAATAAATTTTGATATTTTAACATAAGGATGGTATAAAACAATGGCAAATATTCTTATCAGCCCCTCCAAGTACGTACAGGGCGCAGGCGAGCTCAAGAAACTGGGCGAATATGCTGCTAAATACGGCAAAAAAGCTCTTATCGTTATCACAGCATCCGGCTACAAGAGAGTTGGCGCTATGATCGAGGAAAGCTTCAAGGCTGCAGACTGTGAAATCGTTTTCGATTATTTTAACGGCGAATGTTCCAAGAACGAGATCAATCGCCTTATTGCAATCGTTGAAGCAAACGGATGCGATATGGTTATCGGCGTTGGCGGCGGTAAGATCCTTGACACATGTAAGGCTGTTGCTTACTACAAGGCTCTCCCCGTTCTCATCTGCCCCACAATCGCTTCCACAGACGCTCCTTGCAGTGCTCTTTCCGTTATCTACACAGACGAAGGCGTTTTTGAAGAATACCTCTTCCTTCCCGCAAATCCCAATATGGTTCTTATGGACACAGAGGTTATCACAAAATCCCCCGTTCGTCTCACAGTTGCAGGAATGGGCGATGCACTTGCTACATATTTCGAAGCAAGAGCAACAAAGAACAGCGACGGCTCAACGTGTGCAGGCGGCAAGGTAACAACAGCAGCTATGGCTCTCGCTGAACTTTGCTTCAACACTCTTATGGAAGAGGGCGTTAAGGCAAAGCTTGCACTTGAGGCAGGCGTTTGCACTCCCGCTGTTGAAAAGGTTATCGAAGCAAACACACTCCTCAGCGGTATCGGCTTTGAAAGTGGCGGTCTTGCAGGAGCACACGCTATCCATAACGGCTTCACAGTTCTTGAAGAATGCCATCATATGTATCACGGCGAAAAGGTTGCCTTCGGTGTTCTCACACAGCTTGTTCTTGAAAACGTTTCTGAAGAAGAGCTTGTTGACGTTATCACATGGTGCATCGAGCTTGGCCTCCCCGTAACACTTGCAGAGCTTGGCGCAGGAAACGTTACAGACGAGCAGCTTATGGAGGTTGCAAAGGCAGCGAGCGTTCCCGGCGAAACAATTCACAATATGCCCTTCGAGGTTACAGCAGAAAAGGTGTTTGCAGCAATCAAGGCAGCAGATGCTTACGGCCGCTATTACCTCTGCGACTAATATAATATCGAAAAGAAAAAACGCTGCATTTGCAGCGTTTTTTTGTCTTATTTCTCACCGAAAACGGAAATATTCATAACAGCGGGAGAAATTCCCTTAGGCGCACCGAGAATTGTGAGACGAGCTTCATTTGCTCTTGTTACCTCAAATGTGTGGTAATCTATTATCATATCAACTTCGCTTTCGCTTCTGTCCACAACAGTTATCCAAGGATCCTCCTCCTCTGTGTCGTGATCATTATAGCGAAGCTCTAATTTATACTTAATAGGTCCGGGATTGGCACCATTTGCAAGAGAAAGCCCAACGTCGCGCCAGATTATTCTAACAGCGGCACAATCAGCGCCCCAATAAGACATAGGAATAGTCAGCGTGGGACATTCATCATCATCCGCAGGCTGCCACCATGACATAAGATCCTCATCCGTTGCATAAAGAGCATCACGGCCGGGAGCACAGCTTGAAGCATATGCGCGTCGTCTGCCCGTTACACAAACAAGACCTGCATCTCCGTCCTTAAAAGGATCTGCCACAACACCGGGCGCCCAACGAGGAGATTCTGAAATCACAGGGCAAACAAGATCGCCCTCGTCATTGATATAAACGGGGTCGAATCCGATTCTTCTTTCCATAGCGTCAAGATAGCAAACCGTGCAGGTATAGAACACCCAAAGATTTCCGTCAGGACCCTCTGTGATGCATCCGTGTCCGGGGCCTCTTACAACACCGTCCGTTTTTCTCGTGAAGGGATTTGTTTTCATATATTCCCAAGGACCAACGGGGGTTGAGCTCTTGTATGCACCAAGTCCGTACGTGGAATATTCCGTTCCGGGTGCACAGTAAACAAGATAGTAAACGCCGTTTTTCTTCAGCATCCAAGGACCTTCAAGTGCACAAGAGTTCTTGTCCTCATTATATTCACCGTTTCTCTCCCATTCGTGCTCGGGATCAAACTCAATGGCAAGGCGAGGCTCATAAAGAAGCTTTGTGGGATCATTTGCATCAAGCTCCGCCTCGAGAACAACGGGCGCACCCGTGCTGTAATAAAGATAAAGTCTGCCATCGTCATCGGAGAAAAGCATAGGGTCGTAGCAGCGCTTCAGCTCCTCGCCGTTGGGCAGCGTAAAGCGACCGATGCTATGATAATCCTCAAGGGGATCATCAGAAACGTACAGATCGGAAAGACTTCCGCAAAGATAATACTTGCCGCGATGATTTACAACCGTGGGAGCATAGCCGCAATCATAAGGCTCGATTCTTTTGTGATTCCAGGTGCAAAAATCCTCGCTCCAATAAACGATTCCGCAGGAGGAATAGAGATACCACTTGCCGTTTTCGTAAAGCACTGTGGGATCCGCAGTTTCTCTCCAGTTATAATCATATCCGTTCATAATGGAAAAACGACCGATGGGATAATCGGGAAGGGGCATGGGATTCACGTAGGTTTTTTCGTACTTGTTCATAGCCATCACCTTTCATTTTTCATTGTTACCATAATTTTATCACACAAAAGCCATATTTTCAATGCCTGTATTAGCATCTTTACCATTATATGCTCAATTTTTTTAGCGAAAATGTTGAAAAAATGCTTGATAAGTTAGAAAGTGTGCAGTATAATTAAAAAGTTAGGTATCCAAATATTTTATAAGATTGGAAAGATAGTATGATCAGAGAAGATTTAAGAAACGTTGCTATTATCGCCCACGTTGACCACGGTAAAACAACACTGGTTGACGAAATGCTCAAGCAGTGCGGAGAATACCATGAAAATCAGGTTGTGCAGGAAAGAGTTATGGACTCAGGCGATATCGAGCGCGAGCGCGGTATTACAATTCTTGCTAAAAACACCTCTGTTATTTATAAAAACACAAAGATCAATATCGTTGACACCCCCGGACACGCTGACTTCGGCGGCGAGGTTGAACGTATTCTCAAGATGGTTAACGGCGTTATCCTTCTTGTTGACGCAGCTGAAGGCCCCATGCCTCAGACTCGTTTCGTTCTTCAGAGAGCGATGGAGCTTGGACACAGAGTTATCGTTGTAGTTAATAAGATCGACCGTCCCGATGCAAGAATCGACGAGGTTATCGACGAGGTTCTCGAGCTCCTTCTCGAGCTTGACGCAACAGACGATCAGCTTGATTCTCCTATGCTCTTCTGCTCCGGCAGAGCAGGAACAGCTTCTGTTGACCCCCACGGCGAAGGCGAAAACCTTATGCCCCTTCTCGATACTATCCTTGAATATATCCCCCAGCCCGAAGGCGATCCCGAGGCTCCCCTTCAGATGCTTGTTTCCTCCATCGACTACAACGAATACGTTGGCAGAATCGGTATCGGCAGAATCGAGCGCGGAACAATGAAGGTTGGCGGCGAGGCTGTTATCGTTAACTACCATACACCCGATGCAGCACCTAAGAAGACAAAGATCGTTTCCCTTTATCAGTACGACGGTCTCGGAAAGAAAACTGTTGAAAGCGCAACAGTTGGCGACATCATCTGCTTCTCCGGCGCCGAGTCTATCACTATCGGTGATACAATCACTGCTGTTGACACACCTGAAGCGCTTGAATTCGTTAAGGTTAGTGAGCCCACACTTGAAATGACCTTCGCTGTTAACGACAGCCCCTTCGCAGGAAAGGAAGGCAAATTCGTTACTACACGTCAGATCAGAGAGCGTCTTTATAAGGAAACTCTCCGCGACGTTTCTCTCAGAGTTGAGGACGGCGAAACAACAGACAGCTTCAAGGTTGCAGGCAGAGGCGAAATGCACCTCTCCATTCTCATTGAAAATATGAGACGCGAGGGCTATGAGATCTGCTGCTCCACACCTCACGTTCTTTATAAAACAATCGACGGCGTAAAGCACGAGCCTATGGAAAAGGTTACTGTTGACGTTCCCGAGGAATACGTTGGAACAGTTATTGAAAAGCTTGGCTCCAGAAAGGGCGAGCTTCTCGAAATGAATCTCCGCGGCTCAAGAATGAAGATCGAATATCTCATTCCCGCACGTTGCTTGTTCGGTTACAGAAGCGAGTTCTTGACAGATACAAGAGGCGAAGGTATCATCAACAGCTTGTTTGATGGATATCAGCCCTTTAAGGGAGAAATTACACTCAGATACAC
>JAZORY010000067.1:0-15569 GCA_045656825.1 Candidatus Avispirillum sp. | reverse complement strand
GGTTTTCTCCTTCCCCGAAAGCTGTCCATCCTGCGGCGAAAAGCTTTTTTACGATAGCGAGGAGGAGGGAACGGGAGCTATCCGTTGCCTCAATGCAGCTTGTCCTGCTCAGCTTGAGCGCCGTCTTGTTCATTTCGCCTCCAAGGGCGCTATGAATATTGAGGGCATGGGCCCAAGCGTTGTTAGCCTCCTTGTTAACGAGGGGCTGGTCAAGTCTGCGGCAGATATTTACACAGTTAAGGCAGAGGACGTGGAAAAGCTTCCCCGAATGGGCAAAAAAGCGGCGGCAAACCTTGTTTCAGCTATTGAAAAATCAAAGACGGCAGGGGGAGCAAGAGCCTTGTTCGGTTTTGGCGTTCGCCATATAGGCGAGGCGGCGTCTGAGGCAATAATCAGTCGGTTTGGCAGTGTAAACGCCTTGTTTGATGCAGATGCAGAGGCGCTGTGTCAGGTTGAGGACGTTGGAGCAATTATGGCAGAATCCATTGTGAATTTCTTCCGCTTGCCTGAAACCGCCCAGCTTGTTGAAAGACTTGCGGAGTATGGCGTAGTGCTTGAGGGAGCTGTGGCAGAGAAAAAGGGAGACAGCCTTGCAGGACAGACCTTTGTTTTAACGGGAACCCTTTCTTCAATGACGCGAGGCGAGGCGGGCGAGCGTCTCAAGGCACTTGGCGCTAAGGTAACGGGCAGCGTTTCCGCTAAAACAACCTGCGTTGTTGCAGGAGAGGCGGCAGGCTCAAAACTGGATAAAGCAAACGCCCTTGGCGTAAAGGTTATAGACGAAAATGAATTTCTTCAGCTTATAAACGGATAGGAGATGCCCCATGAGTAAAAAAGGAAATAACAGAGGAAGCGGAAAAACTGCGCTGGCGCTTGCAGCGGCAGTGCCTGCGGCGGTGGCATATGCGGCGGCAGTTAAGCTTTTTAATACGGGCTTTAGCAGATACACGGGCAAGAACTATTGGTATGGCGGCGAGATAAGCGGCCCCTCTTATGCCGATAGAGTAAATGCAGGTATGGAGTGGGCAAGAAATCAGAATCCCAAAAAGGTTATGATACGCTCAGTGGACCATCTTCGCCTTGCAGGAAGAATAATCGAGGCTGAGAATCCCCGCGGAGTTATTATTCTTATGCATGGATACCGCTCCTGCGGAGTTCACGATTTTTCCTGCGCCATTAAGTATTATCACGACCTCGGCTATATTCTTCTTATGCCCGACCACAGAGCCCACGGCGACTCCGACGGAAAATATATCACCTTCGGTATAAAGGAAAAGGACGATTGTCGTCTCTGGGCGGAATATGCGGCAAGAAGATATAAAGGGCTTCCTATTATTCTGGACGGAATGTCCATGGGCGCGTCAACTGTTATGCTGGCGGCAGGCGGAAAGCTGCCCGAGGCTGTTTGCGGAATCATCGCCGATTGCGGATACAGCAGCCCTCTTGATATTTATAAGCACGTTCTTAAAGCAAAGATGAATATTCCTCCCGCCCTTGTTTTGCCCCTTGCAAAGAAGATCGCGGAGCATAGAGCAGGAGTTGATTTTGCCGATGGAAACGTTGGCAGAGCGCTTATAAGAAACACAAAGCCCCTGCTTATTATTCACGGAGAGGCTGATGATTTCGTTCCCGTTAGAATGACGGATTCTAATGCAGAATGTGCCAAGAATTGTGATCTCACAGTTATAAAAATACCCGAGGCAGACCACGGAATGAGCTTTTTGACCGACGAAAAGAGAATAAAAGCGGTTCTGGAATGGTTCTTAGACAAATGCATAAACAACCATAAAAACAAGGCTGATTCTACAAATGCATAACAAAAAACGGGCTATCCGAGGTTTTCGGACAGTCCGTTTTTGACTTTTGTTGTATTTTAATTGTACTAATTTATGGTATTTTCTGTTCCGATTAGCATTTTTTGTACAATCTTGGCTAAAACCTTGTTTTCGGGGGCAGAAAGAGTGGGATCGGCATCAATGGTGGCTTTTGCGGCGGAAACGGCGTTTTCATAGAGGTTTTTGTCGCCATCCTCCGTAATGGGAGAAAATGATGCCCCGTGCTGGCGGATAACCCCTCCGTTTGCAAAGAAATCGCCCGGTCCGCGAAGCTTTAAGTCCTCCTCGGCAATAAGATAGCCGTCGGAAAGATTGCACATAATCTCAAGTCGCTTTTTGGAGGTCTCGTTTTTTGTGTCGGAAACAAGAATACAGTAGGACTTGTGTCGTCCGCGTCCGACACGACCTCTCAGCTGATGAAGCTGGGAAAGTCCGAAGCGCTCAGCGTTTTCAACCACCATAAGAGTTGCCTCGGGAACGTTGACTCCAACCTCAATAACAGTTGTTGAAACGAGAACGTCAAGTCGGCCTTCTGCAAAGTCGCTCATAACGCGGTCCTTCTCGGCGGTTTTCAGCTTTCCGTGAACAAAGCCGATTCGAAGTGTCGGAAGCGCCTCCTGAAGCTTTGCAGCATATTCAACGGCGCCCTTAAGCTGAGGCTCGCTTTTATCTTCACTCATAAAGTCAATGTCGTAGAGATTGTCAGCATCCTCTGATGCGCCTTCGCTTTCCTCAATTGCGGGGCAAACAACGTAGGTTCGGTGCCCCTCCTCAGCTTGCTTTTTGATAAAGCCGTTGAGCCTTGCGCGATATCCCTCGTCAACGGTGAAGGTTCCAACCTTAAGTCGTCCGGGAGGAAGCTCGTCAAGAACAGAGCGGTCAAGGTCTCCGTAGTAAACGAGCGAAAGAGTTCGTGGAATGGGAGTTGCGCTCATAACGAGGGTGTGGGCGCATTGAGATTTTTCCCCAAGCGCGGCTCGCTGATTTGCGCCGAAGCGGTGCTGCTCGTCTGTTATAATAAGCCCAAGATTTCTGAAAACAACCTTGTCGGTGAGCAGAGCGTGAGTTCCGATAACAAGATGCGGAGAATTTTCTCCTGCAATTTCCGCCTGAAGCCTTTTCTTTTCAGAGGCCTTAAGAGATCCGATAAGGAGAGCGCATTTGTAGCCAAGGCTTTCAAAAAGAGGACAAAGCTCGGCGTAGTGCTGCTTTGCAAGAATTTCCGTGGGCACCATAAGGGCTGCCTGATATCCGTTTGAAACAGAGATGTAGGATGCAATTGCCGCAACGGCAGTTTTACCGCTACCAACGTCGCCGCAAAGGATTCGGCACATCTGGCGGCTTTTTGCCATATCTGCAGCAATTTCCTCGGCAGCTCTCGCCTGAGCTCCCGTCAGCTCAAAGGGAAGAGCATTTAAGATAGGCGTGTAGTCGGTGTTTGGCATAGGCGGCGCGTTGTCGCTTCGCTTTGCCGTGTTTGAAGCAAGAGCGGCTGAGATGGTGAAAATTCGGTCGAAATCAAAGCGGCGTCTTGCCTTGTATAAAGCGTCAAGATTTTCAGGGAAGTGGATGTTTTTTATTGCGTAAGGATAGGATGCGATATTATTTTCAAGAAGCACCTTTGTGGGAATATGCTCGCTCAGTCCGCTTGAATAGCACATAGCATCGCGAACAAGAGAAATGAGCATCTTCTGGCTGATGCCGCGGGTGAGAGGATAAACGGGGACGATTGCATCAAGCTCTCTGCCTGGGATGCAGGGCTCGTATGCAGGGGAGGTCAGGCAGAGATGGCCGCGCTCATAGGAGGGGCGGCACCAGAAGCGGAAGGTGGAGCCTTTTTTGAAGACGTCCTTAACGTATGCCTGATTGAAGAAGGTTATCTCGCAAACTCCGCTTTCGTCAAAGGCCTTGAATTTTGTCAGCACCATGCCGCGTCGTATCATTTTGGACACAGCATCGTTTCCGACGGTCAGCACAAGAGACGTGGGAGAAAGCTCCCCTGTCTGCTTGATTTTCAGAACCGTTTCAGCAATAGTGGAAACGGCGCCTCTGTGCTGATAAGCCTTTGGAAAATAATTCAGCAGATCGTATATTGAAAAAATACCCAGCCTGCCAAGAGCCTTGGCCTTGGCTTCGCCAACGCCGCGCAGGGCGGTTACGGGAGAAAAAATATCCATAATCATCACTTCCTTTAATACGTAAATTTTATCATATTAACAGCAGTTTGGCAAGGGGGAGCAGGATGCAATAGTGCATCGTCGGGGGAAATCCTTTGACAAGTGTTGACAAACTTACTGCTTTGGTGGTAAAATAAACCAAAGGGTGTACGACAGTATCAAAATTTAATATCAGGAGGTATACTTATGTCAACCCAGAACGTTGTTCGTTTTCTTTTAACATTCTTCCTCGGCTGGATCGGTAGTCTTGTCATCAACTATACGTCTCTCAAACCCGAGGGCTTCAAGTCCAGAACACTTGCTTACATTTTCCTTTCCATGATCACATTCGGAATCTACGGTCTCGTTGCTTCCATCTGCAATCTTTTCTTCGATCCCGCAAAGGAAAAGAACATCGGCTATAAGAAGGACTAATCTGAAAAGCAAAAGGTCTGCCCCGAGGCAGACCTTTTCTTTTTGGTTTGATGAGAACATAAATTTACAAACGGGCGCACGAAGTGGCGCCCCTACGAGGCAGATGAAATTGTAGGATCACCCGTAGGGGTGAGGTGAGTTCGCCCGCGTTTAACGTATCATACATTTTAGTCGGGCGTTCAAAGAACGCCCCTACGTTTTATACCTAACGCAAACAAAAAAACGGGCGTCCTCGCCCGTTTTTTTACGTATATTCAGATTATGCTTCGATATAGCCGTCCTCGCCGGGGCACTTCCAAAGGAGAGAGTGCTGCTCAAGGGGAGGATTGGAGAGAGTGTCGAGAGAGTGGAACTCCATGTTGTGAGTAACGTCGTATTTTCTCATATAGTCAAAGCGCTTTGCAGCGTTTGCATGGATCTTCTCTGTGAAGGATGCCTTATCAGCATCGTCTGCCATATCTCTCTGCTGACGGAGGAGGAAGTCCTCATAGTCGAAGAGGTGGATTCTGGAGCGGCGAACGTTCATAAGAGTGATATCGTCCTCAGCTGCTGCCTCAGCCGCGTCAAAATATTCTTTACCGCGACGGAGGAATTCAACCTTACCTGCATAGTCGGATTCAAGACCGCGAACGAAATAGTACTGAGTGGGGTCATCAAAGTAGATACCGAAGTGGGAATCTCTTGAGCCCTCGTAAACCATTTCAAGATAGTCAACGATGTTCTGTGCGCCTGCGCCGTAGAAGTCGTGGATGAACTCAATGATGAGCTCCTTATATTTTTCAACGCTCATAAGGGGATCCCAAAGGAGTCTTGCGATGATATAGCCCTTCAATTCGCCAAATTCGCCGTTGTGAGAAGCGTAGTTACCCTGCTCAAAGAGACCTGTTACGTTGTTTGAAGCAAAGAAGTTAACGTCCTTTCTGAGACCTTCAAGAGTGAAGAACAGAACGGGGAAGTTTGTGAAGTTTGTTGTATAGTTCCAAACGTAGAGTGTGGGAGCGATCTTGGACCATTCAAGCAGATTTTCTGCGAAGCTCTGATCGTTCTCATCGTCGTGTCCGGGCTCAACTGCACATTCTGCAACGGAGTGTCTGAAGCAGCACTCGATGGAGCAGAGACGAACTATAACGTTGTCGCGGGGACGGAGAGTCTTGGGGGGAACGCGAGTTGTTCTGTATGCGAAGGTGTCGAACATAACGTTGGGATATTCGGGACCAAGCTCGTCGGCAACGCGGTTTACAAACTGGAGCATAACGCCCATATCGCTGCCTTCCTTATCGCTTACAGCCTTACATCTTTCGCACTGGCAAGCGCCGATGAAGCCGTCGTTCTGAGTGATGGAAACGAGAGTTGCATCGGGGTTTTCGCTGAGGAGCCAACGGAGGTTCTTGATAACCTTCTTATAGTTTTCCTCGTCTGTGAGGCAGGGCTGAACCCAGGCTCTTTCGCCGTATTTGCACTGCTCTGTGAGCCAGCCGATAGTGTGCTCGAAGCCGCCTGCATAGTTAACGTCGCCGCCGATCTTTGCGGGGAAGCGCTCTCTGCCGTGGCAGCCGTTTATCTTAAGCTTTGCGCTGATGCCTGTGTCGGAAACAGACTTCCAGTAGGAGTTTCTGTAATTGAATTTAGGGATCTGCTTGTTGTAGATGCCATCAGCAATTTCAAGCTCAGTGTTGCGGGGAACGCGCTCGAAATCGTTTGTGTAGAAGCGGCAGTTGCAATATTCTTCAAGGAAAGCGTAAACGCCGTAGAGAGCGCCGCGAACCTCGCTACCGAGAATATAGATCTTCTCGCCCTCTGTCTTGATGATAAAGCCTTCTTTTCCAAGCTCTTCTTTTTCTTCTTCAGTATAGCCACCGCGGTTTGTGTAACCAACGATAATTTCTTTATCCTGAGGATGACGGCTATCCTGGAAGTAAGGAAGCATTGCGCCGGAAATCTTAAAGATGTATGCCTTCAGCTCTTCTGCTGCATATTTAAGAGATTCGGTGGGGCAAGAGGGGTAAATAATCTGATATGCCGAATCCTTAGCTGATGTAAAAAGCATTATAAAATCCTCCGATCATATAGTTACTTACAATATATCAAATTTTCACAAATTTTTCAAGGCAATATAGCAATTTACTGAAAAAAATTAAAAAATAATTAAATTTTATTCTCAACGAGATAAAAATCGTCTCCGTAAGAACGGCGCAGTGCTGCTTCAAACAAATCGTCCGTATCGAAGCTGCCGTTCGACGTTTTTGTTTTATCTTTATCTTTATATTTATATTTTTCTTTTTCATTTTCTTTTTCTTTGTCTTTATCTTTATCTTGGCTTTTTTCGGTTTTGTTGGGTTTTTCAAAAACCGACTGGGTTATTTCGGTTTCTTTGGGTTTTTCAAAAACCGACTGGGTTTTTTCGGTTTTTTTAGGTCTCCCTCCAAGAACACCGTTTTTTCTGTTTGTTTCAACAACGACCTCGTAATGATGATGGGCACGGTCTATCAGATTGCGGCACATAGGGAATAGAAACTTTTCATTCCCCGATAGATCCAAAACATCCTTGCCCTTTGCATATTGGAGCATAGCAACGATAAGCCGCCCTCTTTCCTCAAATGAAAGATTTTCCGTTGCTTCCTCCCAGTCGTAAAATACCTTTATATATTCAAGCGCCATTTTGCACCTCCTTTATAAAGATGGTAGCATAAGGGAAAATACATTTCTCCCCATGGAAAGCCATTGTTTTTGGGTAGCATATACGACGTGCAAACGAAAGGTACAGGCAAACCGGTAGGGGCGACCATTGGTCGTCCTTTGTGTATGGTTGTTTAACAGCTGGACGAAAGGCTTCGTCAATCGGTAGGGGACGGCGCCCTCGACGGGAACCCCCAAACTCGTCAGGCTCGTTTCGGGGAACCCCTTCGACGGGAACCCCCAAAACTCGTCAAGCTCGTTTCGGGGAACCCCTACGACGTCCCGATTGTAATGTGATCAAATTATTACACCTCATCCGTCGGCTCCGCCGCCACCTTCTCCCACTGGAGAAGGCTTGATACACCTCATCCGTCTCCTACGGAGCCACCTTCTCCTCGAGGAGAAGGCTAATGCGATAATTTACGTTATCCCAAACACTCCCCAGCGGGGAGGGGGGACCATTTTGCTTTGCAAAATGGTGGGTGAGGAGAATCTTACGTTAACATTTTCTCCTCATCCGTCATCTTCGATGACACCTTCTCCGCTGGAGAAGGTTTGTTATACCGCTAAACGATAATTTATAGCCCCTAGCCTTCTCCCACTGGAGAAGGCTTGACACACCTCATCCGACTCCTGCGGAGCCACCTTCTCCTCGAGGAGAAGGCTAATGCAACAAAAAAAAGACCCTTTTACAAGGGTGGATAATTTTTTATTTAAGCAAGGGAATTCCGTTTTCTTCGCAGATTCTGACAGTTTCGCTGTCCCAGATGCTACACTGAACCTCGCCGATGTGTGCGCAGCCGAGCATAAGCATACAAAGTCTGGACTGGCCGATACCTCCGCCGATTGCAAGGGGCAATTCGTCGTTGAGAAGCATCTTATGGAAGGGAAGCTCTCTGCGGTTGTCGCAGCCTGCAATTGTCAGCTGGCGGTCCAGAGACTCTGCATCAACTCGGATACCCATTGAGGAAATTTCAAGGGCGCGGTCGAGAACGTCGTCCCAGAAGAAGATGTCGCCGTTAAGCTGCCAGTCGTCGTAGTCGGGGGCTCTGCCATCGTGGGGCTTGCCTGAGCGAAGGGCACCGCCTATCTGCATGATAAACGCGGTTTTATGCTCACGAACGTATGCCTTTTCTCTTTCGGAGCCTGTCATATCGGGATACATATCCTCAAGCTCCTGAGTTGTTATAAAGGAAACCTCGCGGCAAAGCTGAGTTGTCAGCTGAGGGAAGCGAACGCGGAGGCGGTCGTTTGTGTCGCAGATGGCACCAACGATTGCCTTAACGATCAGCATAAGATAATCAAGAGTTCTTGTTTCGCGGGTGATAACCTTTTCCCAGTCCCACTGGTCAACGTAGATGGAGTGAACGTTGTCAAGATCCTCCTCGTCGCGACGGATAGCGTTCATATCTGTGTAAAGGCCCTCTCCAACCTTGAAGCCATATCGCTTAAGGGCAAGGCGCTTCCATTTTGCAAGGGAGTGGACAACCTGCGCATCAAGACCAACTGCGGGAACGTCGAAGGAAACGGCGCGCTCGTATCCGTTGAGGTTGTCGTTCAGACCGGACTCTTCAGTTACGAAAAGGGGAGCGGAAACTCTCTTAAGGTGGAGAGCGGATGCAAATTCAGATTGGAAGGTGCGCTTTATATATTCAATTGCTCTCTGAGTGCTGTAAGCATCAAGGCTGGGCTTGTAGCCCTCAGGTACGTAGATCTTGTTCATTTATATCTTCCTTTCGCGGCACTGTGCCGATAAAAACCAAATAATAAAGTATTATATCACAGTTTGCCCTCATAATCAATATCTTTTTGCCCCTATAAGCTTGTTGAAAAAAACGGAAATTGGTGGTATAATTAGTAAAAGCCTACCAAAAGGAGTGCTGAAAATGAAAAACAAGCTTTTGAATATTGAATTCATAAGAATATTTTCAATCATTATGGTTCTTTCCATACACGTTGCAAACGTTTATATAAGAGCCTTCGGCGACGTTTCAAACGGCCAATTTTTCGTTGCAGTTGTATTCAGCTCAATTGCCAGAGTTTGTGTGCCGCTATTCTTTATGATGGGCGGAATCTTCGCTGTTGGAAAGGAATACAATAAGAAGAAATATTGGCAGCGAATCGGAAAATTTGTTCTTTTGCTGGTGGTTTGGAGCGTTATTTATTATCTGACGAAAAAAGGATTCACAGCAAAGAATCTTGATCGTGTTATCGTCAATTCATTTTTCAATGCTGATATGACCTCCCGCCATCTCTGGTATATGTATCCCCTTATCGGAATATATATCGCCTTGCCCTTTATCCAGAGTATGTGCAAAAATATGAGCCGCGAGCTTGAAAATCTGTTTCTCGGCTTGTGGTTCTGCCTATCGGGGCTTTCGTTTATATATATGCCCTTAGCGAAGGAGATTTCAGGAATCAGCCATAAGATAACGTATCCTGTTCCGCTAATCAATTCGGCATACTATCTGGGATATTTTATTGCAGGCTATATTCTTTATAAGCGATTCAAGGGAGTTAAGCTGGGACGAGGGAAAAACCTTCTCTGCGTTGCGGTGTATCTGCTGTCAACCGTGCTTACGACGGCTCTGACCTATTTTGTTACCATAAAGGACGGAAAATATTTCGACGAGGCAACATGGTATAAGGGCGCACTTGTTATTGTGGCAAGCTTTGCACTGTTTATTCTTGTGGTAACGAACGAGGATAAATTCAAATGGCAGTGGATCGGGAAAATATCGAAGCACACTCTTGGGATATATCTCTTCCATATGGTGCCTCTGAACGTTGTGAAGCACTATTTCGATCTGACGGAATATAACCCTCTTATAGCTATTCCTCTCGTAACGGCGATCGTATATATTTCCTCTCTTGCTGCTTGTGCTCTGCTGTCAAGAATTCCCGTAGTTAAGAAAATATTGTTTTAATAAAAAAGCCTCGAGTGCCGCTCCGAAAGGTGCGCATCGAGGCTTTTTGTTATCAATAAATGCTGAGATCAAGACGGCGGCTGAGCATTGAAAGCGCTTTAACGCCTGCTGAGCTATTTCCGTGCTTATCAAGGGCAGGGGCGAAAACGCCAACGCCCATTCGATGCGGGATAACTCCCATGATTCCGCCGCCAACTCCGCTTTTTGCGGGGAAGCCGACCTCAAGGGCAAACTCGCCCGAGCCGTCGTACATACCGCAGGTTGCAAGAGTTGCATTAACGTATTTTGCATATTCGGCGGGAATAAGCTGCTCTCCCGTTGCGACGTCTTCTCCGTGGTTTGCGAAAACCAGAGCGATTCTGGCAAGGTCGCGGCAGTCTGCAAGAACGGAGCAGCACTTGAAATAGAAATCGAGAATGTCTTCAACAGGATCGGAGATCATATTGTAGGCTGTGAGCATATAAGCTAAGGCTCGGTTTTTGTTGCCCGTTTTCTTTTCGGAGTGATACACGGCGCAGTCAATATGGAGGCTGTCGTTTCCTGAAAGCTTTTTTGCAAGAGCCAGCAGGCGATCGAACTTTTCGTTGTAGCTTTCCCCCTTGATAAGAGTGCCGAGAGCGATAGCTCCCGCATTGATCATAGGATTGATGTGGGCGCCGGTCAAAGCGTGGTCGCTGTAATTGAAGCCGTCAAAGGGCTTGCCCGTTGCCTCAACACCGACAAGGGCGCGAACTCTTTCCGTGCCGCTGTCAAGAAGCGCCAGCAGAAGGATCAGGGGCTTGATAATGCTTTGCATGGTGAACTTGTCGTGGCTGTTTCCTGCAAAATATTCATCGCCATTTTCGTCAATAACGCAGATGCCGAATTTGGTGGGATCCATATTTGCAAGCTCGGGAATGTAGGTTGCAACGTGTCCGTCAGACGTGTAATGATAACATTCTGTTATGATCTCTGAGAGTAATTCCTTCATAAAACGCTCCGTGGTTCTGGCATTTTGTTTTATAACAGTATACCATCTTTGGTTCTCTCTTGCAATATAATCAAAAAAACAATTTTAACTCCTCATCCGATTACTATGGAAATATCACGTACCGTAGGGGCGACCTGTGGTCGTCCGTTTGAGATATGGTCATATGTTAGAAACGGACCGCCGTAGGGGTTCCCCGAAACGAGCTTGACGAGTTTTGTGGGTTCCCGTCGAGGACGTCGGTCCCTGCGACATGTAATGCGCTAAACGATAATTTATAACCCCTGGCCTTCTCCTGCGGGAGAAGGGGGACCATCGCAATGGTGGATGAGGAGTTACTGAATATAACGCTTTTTTACACCTCATCCGACTTCGCTTACGCTCAGCCACCTTCTCCCACTGGAGAAGGCTTGATACACCTCATCCGTCTCCTACGGAGCCACCTTCTCCTCAAGGAGAAGGCTTGATACACCTCATCCGACGGCTCCGCCGCCACCTTCTCCTCGAGGAGAAGGCAAGGGGAGCTGTCAGCGAAGCTGACTGAAGGGTAGATTTTAACATAATCAATCTATTTATACCCTTCCGTCTTGCTTACGGCAATCCACCTCCCCGACCCAAGGGGCCCCGTGGAATCGTAGATTCCTGGGGACTGGGAATCAAGGGGAGGCTCAGTTAGCCAAACAATAATTTGCATAAATGCAAACTAACTATTGTAGAAAAACGAAAAGTATGATAAAATAGAATTAATAACTATTAGAGCGAAAGGAATATAATTATGCTGAACGCAGAAATCAAAAATATTCTCAGCCAGGTTGCAGCATTGAAGGCAAATCCCTCAGCTGAAAATGCGCTCCCTCAGAATTCATTCTATCTTAACGATGGCAAGGTTGTTTGCTTCGAGAGAGAAGTTGGTGAGTCCCGTCATCCCTATGATGCAGACGGTCTCGTTGTTTGGGCTCGTTCCTCCGGTAATATCGAGGCTTGCGAATCCCTTTTTTCCATCTTCAAGCCCAATCATTTCTCTGATGATCCTTCCATCAGCTTTTTTGCAGGTATCCCCATGGAGAACGGCGAGTTCTATCCCGTTTCCATCCTTGGCGTAAACCGTCAGCTCTTTGAGCCCCTCAAGGTTGAGCGCTACTGCGTTTTCGGCCTCAGATGCGCTTATTATATCACGGAAACAGACAATGCAACTTTTGCAGTTCGTCTCCACGTTAGCCCTGATAAGCATATCCACCTTGCTCTTTATGCACAGAATAAGACAGAAGAGGATATCACATTCTATCTTTCTTCCTATATCAACGCTCAGCTTCGCTATGAGGAAACAGAATCCTTCTGGCACAGAATGAGCAAGTTCGGCTCCAGACTTGATAACGGCTCCGTTATCCTCAGAAGCGATCTTGATTGCATGACTATCAACTCCGCTCGCTTCGGTGGCACTGTAACTGAGGAATACCACACGGTTGACCGTGGCGACATCCTCGGTGCAAGAGGCAGAACTCTCACAAACGCTGAGTCTCTTCGCACAGGTATGTACAAGAGATGCGCTAAGGAAGCAACAACAACTGAAATCGCTTCTCTCGGTGATATCTTCCACTATGAGCTTAAGGCAGGCGAGGAAACAAGAATCGAATACGATCTTTCCTATTATCACAACATTCCTGATGCTGAGGCAGCAGCAGGCGAGCTTGTTGACGTTGCTGCAATCGATGCAGAGGCAATCGATTGGGACGTAAAGGAAAATGCAGAGCTTGCTAAGATGACAGCAACCTTTGACGACTGGAAGGGCGGCATCAACAATAAGGTTCTCAATCGCTTCATCCGCAACGTTCAGAAGCAGACGTCCTTCTGCGCTCTCGGTAAGAACTATGCAGGTCCCCACATTGGTATCCGCGACGTATTCCAGCAGCTTGAAGGCTCTCTTATCTGGCAGCCTGAAAAGAGCCGCGAAAAGATCATTGTTGCTCTCAACTATATTCTTGAGGACGGCAGACCTCCCCGTCAGTTCTCCGTTCCCTCCGATCCCGATGCAAATCCCGATATGGATATGAGAAGATTTATCGACCAGGGTGTTTGGATCATCTCCACTATCTATACATACCTCTGCTACACAGAGGACTGGTCCATCCTTGATGAGCTCTGCTCCTATTACGTTGCTCACGAAGAGGGCAACAGCGAGCGCAACTGGGTTGAAAGAAAGAGTGATATCGTTGATAGCGTTCTCTGCCATATGATCAAGATCATGGACTATATGGCTCGCAATATCGACCGCGAATATAACACTCATTGTCTTAAGATTCTCCACGGCGACTGGAACGATGCTCTTGACGGACTTGGCAGATGCTTTGACGAAAAGGACAAGCGTTACGGAAGCGGTATCACAGTTATGGCAACTCTCCAGCTTTACCAGAACTGTCGCGAAATGATCGAGATCCTTACAAAGGTTGGCGGCTACGAGGAAAAGATCGCTGAATATGCAGCGGTTATGGAAGAGCTTGCAGGCGGTCTTACAGAAAATGCCATTGAAACAAACGATGCAGGCGAGCGTAAGATCATCCACGGTATCGGCGACAAGAGAAGCTACAAGCTCGGCTCCTGGAACGACCCCGACGGAAAGGCTCGTCGCAGTGGTACAGCAAATTCCTTCTGGGCGATCTCAGGTATGGTTGAGCGCGATCCCTCTCTCAAGGCTGTTATCGTTGACACTCTGAAGGCTCTTGATTCCAAGTATGGTCTTCTCACGTTTGACGTTGCTTTCCCCTACGGTATGCAGGAGGCAGGCCGCGTTGCTAATATCACACCCGGAACATACGAAAACTGCTGTGCATACGTTCATGCAAGCATGTTCAGCATTATGGCGCTCTTCATTCTCGGTCAGTCCGAAGAGGCTTGGAGACAGATGGAAAAGTCTATGGTTATCTCCCACGATAACTGCACAATGACAACCTTTGCTATGCCCAACTCCTATTGCTGCAACCCCGATTATGAGATCGACGGCGGCTCTATGGGCGACTGGTATACAGGTTCAGGCGCAGTTCTTGTTAAGGAGCTTATCAAGTTTGGCTTTGGTATCGCTCCCAACCTTGACGGACTTACAGTTCAGACTCCTGCAACAATGCCTTGCGACAGCGCATCTATCAACGTTATCGTTAAGGGCCATCCCGTAACTCTTACATATAAGAACGAGGGCGCAGGAAAGAGAACGTATAAGGTAAACGGCAACGTTGTAGCAGGCGAATACAACGAGCTTATGGAGGCTGAAAAGCTCTTCATCGCAACAGCAGACCTTACAGACGGCATGACAATCGAGGTTATCGACTAATTTGATTTGTTCAATAAAAAAGGCATCCTTTGAGGATGCCTTTTTTGATGATCGGGAGGATGATATCCTCTCCTATGGAGGCGTTAAATACGGTAGGGGCGGCCATTGGTCGTCCGTTTGAAATATGGTCATACGTTAGAAACGGGACGTCGTAGGGGTTCCCGAAACGAGCTTGACGAGTTTTGGGGGTTCCCGTCGTAGGGGTTCCCCGAAACGAGCTTGACGAGTTTTGGGGGTTCCCGTCGAGGACGTCGGTCCCTACGGGCATCTGATCCGCTAAACGATAATTTACGTTACCCCAAACACTCCCCAGCGGGGAGGGGGGACCATTTTGCTTTGCAAAATGGTGGGTGAGGAGAAGCTTAACTTAACACTTTTTTACACCTCATCCGACTTCGCTTGCGCTCAGCCACCTTCTCCCACTGGAGAAGGCTTAATACACCTCATCCGTCGGCTCCGCCGCCACCTTCTCCTCGAGGAGAAGGCTGAGGTTCCCCTTCAAGTCCTTTTTATATACCTGTATCAAAAAAAATAAAGGTACCCCAAAGGGTGCCTTTATTTTTTGGTACAGGCGAAAGGACGCGTATTGCTTCGCAATCCGCACTGCTTGACGACCGCTCCGCAGCTTCGCTTGCTCGCAGTACCTGTCTGCGCACCATCCTCCTAAAAAACAGCCATCCAGGCTATTTTTCTTCACGGAGTCTGCCTCCTTGAGGTTCAAGTCCTCACATATCAAAAAAACAAAGGTACCCCAAAGGGTACCTTTATTTTTTTGGTACAGGCGAAAGGACTTGAACCTTCACGTCGGGGACACCAGATCCTAAATCTGGCGCGTCTGCCAATTCCGCCACGCCTGCAAGCCCGTTTATTCTATCACGGTTTCCCGCTTTTGTCAAGGTTTATTGTCCGCTTTTATTCTTCATTATTCTATTCAGACCTTCTGTCATCACGAGCATCAGCACTGCGATAATTCCCAGATACACGGGGTATAGTGCGATATTGACGTGGTTTGCTATTAGTCCGAAAACAGGCGGCATAACTGTGCATCCGACGTATGCGCTTGCCATTTGTATACCAACGATTGCCTGCGAATTTTCGCGGCCGAAGTTTTCAGGTGTTGAGTGGATGACTGAGGGATACACAGGTGCGCATCCAAGGCCTACGACAACCAATCCTGCAAGGGCGGGGAGGCTGCTTTCCAGAGGCACGGCTATCATCGCGATGCCGAGAAGAATTGCTCCTATGCCCACT
>JAZORY010000066.1:0-10715 GCA_045656825.1 Candidatus Avispirillum sp. | reverse complement strand
AAGGAGCTTCGCGCACCTCTTGAGGTGCAGCTTTGTTATTATATCAAAACCGCTTTCCCTTGTCAATACTTTTTTCAAAGTTTTTTCAAGTTTTTTCTAAGCTTTCTTTTCAGCTTCCTGCCTTGCTCCTGCAGTGCTTCTCTTACTCGCTTTATTCGGTTTCTTTCGCCTCAGCTCTCGCTGTCAGCTTTGTTATTATATCAATACGCTTCCCCATTGTCAACTACTTTTTTCAACATTTTACCGCTTCTATGTTTTTAACAACTCGTACTATTCTTTGTTCCTCTTTTTGTGCACAACGACTATGTAATAATAAGAACCTCGCGGGGAACACTTATCTTGGAGGGTTTATATGCTTTCACTACTAATAAGAACATTAATCATATATATATTTCTGACATTATCAATGCGACTTATGGGCAAAAGACAAATCGGAGAATTGGAGGTTTCCGAGCTTGTTGTTGCATTTATGCTTTCCGAGCTTGCGACCATTCCTTTGTCAGACACCGACACACCTCTCCTGAACGCCATTATACCAATCCTCCTTCTTTTATCACTGGAAGGGATACTTTCTTTCCTAACAATAAAAATCCCTATACTCAAAAAAATATTTTACGGCAAACCTAATATATTAATATATGAAGGAAAACTCAACCAAAAAGAGCTTCTGAGAGAAAGAATAGAACTGAGCGAGCTTCTTTCCACAATCAGACAAAGCGGTGTTTCCTCTATCGAAGACGTTCACTACGCCATACTAGAGGAAAACGGGAAAATTTCTGTTTTCCCAAAATCAAATTCCGCCCCTATCACGCCAAGCCAATTAAATCTGGCTACCACAGATGCAGGAGTTAGCCTTCCGCTTGTTATGGACAAAAGAATAATAAAGGAAAACTTAAAGCTCCGAGGATGGACCACTAAAAGACTTGAACAAGAAATTGCGCGCAGGTCTCTGCGGCTTAGCGACGTTTTCCTTTTATCTGTTGATGACCTGGACAACGTATATATTATAATAAAGGAAGAAAAACCATGAAGACCTTTCTTTTGTCTATACTTATATTTATAACAATTTTCATCCTGGCAACAGCAAACGCCGTTACATTCTGCAAAAGATCCGCAGAAATCATAACGGCGCTTGAGACGCTGCCCGATACTCCCACCGAGCAGCACAAAGATCATATATTAAATTTATGGAAGGAAAACAAACGATTCTTCAATCTTACCACCAGCCACGCTGCCACCGACAAGATCGATGCAGAGATGTGCATTCTTAAAAATGCAAATTCCGCCGACGAGCTTATGACGTGCCGCGACATACTGATGACCTTATTAATAGATATGAAGGATTCCGCCTCCGTTTCCCTTAACGGGATCTTTTGATTATCTGAAGACACTTCCATCCTCAGCCATAAGCTGCTTACGAACGATAGTGAAATAACCATTTCCACCAAGAACCTTCATAGCAGCCTTAGCCACGTAAGACGGATTGAGGAAGTTTGTGTTATCAGCGCAGGTTACGGCTCGGATAACGATATTACCGCACTCCAGCTGCACATCAGAGCTCTTGACGAACTGGCTGATATCAACCTCTTTTTCTGTGCTCTTAGTTCTCTTGAGAACCACCATAGGTCCGGAAAGAAGCTCCTTCACCTTTGCAAGATCAGAATCATTATAATCGCCCACAAGAACGATTTCATTTTCAGCCCACTTGATCTTCTTGAAATCCACCTCAGGTGTATAAACCTCATGGATAACAACTCCATCAGGCATAGCAGCAGAGAGAGCTGCCATTACGTCTGCATCAGACACCTCTTCCGTGAGCTTGATCTGAGCGAGCTCGTTTTCGCCTGCCGATCCAACGGACAAAGGAGATGCGAACACAAGCTTAGGAATGGGGTTGAAGCCCTCTGTATAATATACGGGAAGCTTACTCTTTACGATAGAACGCATAAATGTTCTCTGAACGTCAAGGTGAGAAACGTAAGTAAGGGCGCCGCCCTTTGTATATCTGAATCGAACCGTACGAACAGCCTTGGCGCCGGGATTCTTTGCAGGACCTGCGCCTCGGGCATCACGCTTACCGTCGTCATCATCTGCGTGAGGGATAAAGGGCTTAAGATTATGGCCAAGATATTCAGCCTCCTCCTCCTTATGACCGGGGCACCAACGGCAAAATTCCTTATCAACAAGCTTATTGGCACCACAGCCCGAGCATTTATCCTTACAAGAAGGAGTTGTTGCCGCATTGGCTGCCTTATGGCGCTCGGAAAGAAGGAATTCCTTCGTAACACCACAATCGATCATATCCCAGGGGAGAATCTCATCATCTGCCATGGCTCTGTTTGCATAGAAGGCAGGGTCCACCCCAACAGCTGCGAACACTTCCATCCATTTTTCATAATCAAAATACTCTTCCCATGCATCAAAGCGCATTCCGCGCTTCACCGCTTCAAGAATAGCAGGTGCAAGATTTCTGTTTCCGCGGGCAAACACTGCTTCAATTCTTGAAACCTTTGCATCATGATAGTTATATCTGATCTTTCTGTCTGTGAGACAGGAAAGAAGATGCTTCTGCTTTGTTTCAAGCTCTTCTGCCGTATTCTGCGCTTCCCACTGGAAAGGAGTGAAAGGCTTGGGGATAAAGCAAGCAACGCTGATGGTTACTTGAGGCTGGCGCTTTTTATTTCTGTTGGGAGTTCTGTAATATTCTTCAATAACGTTTTTAGCAAGAGCGGGAATTCCCTCAACGTCTTCAAGAGTTTCATAAGGGAGACCGTTCATAAAATACAATTTAACCTGACTCTTGCCCGCAGAATATGCAACGCCTGCGGCACGGAGGATATCTGCCTCTGTGATGTTTTTATTGATAACGTCGCGAAGGCGCTGGCTACCTGCCTCAGGAGCGAAGGTGAGTGTGCTGGAACGAACTGTTGATATCTTATCCATCAGCTCTCTTGTGAAGCTATCCGCGCGGAGAGAGGGGAGAGAAAGATTTATCTTTGATTCGTTTGTCCACTCAAGGAGTCGGTCTGTCAAGGTATTTACCTTGGAATAGTCGGAAATAGAAAGGGAGGAAAGGGATATTTCATCATAGCCTGAATTATCCGCAATAATTCTCGCCTGCTCACAAAGAGCATCGGGGCTCTTTTCACGAACGGGACGGGAAATAAAGCCCGCCTGACAGAAACGGCATCCACGGATGCATCCTCTGAACACCTCGAGAGTTATTCTGTCGTGAACAGTTTCAATAACGGGAAGAACGGGGCAAAGAGGAACGTACGCTTTATCAAGATCCGCAACGATTCTCTTCTTAACCTTTACGGGAACGTCATCATACTTAGGTGTGATAGCGCTGAGCGTTCCATCCTCGTTATAGGAAATATCATAAAGAGAAGGAACGTAGAAGCCCTCCAGCTTAGATGCAGCACGGAGAAAATCCTTCTTATTATAAGTTCCGTTTTTCTTCATTTCTATATAGAGAGCCGCAAGCTCCGGAAGAGCATCCTCGCCCTCTCCGATAGAAAATATATCAACAAATGGAGCCATAGGCTCGGGGTTATATGCACAGGGGCCGCCTGCAAGGATGATGGGCATAGAATCATCGCGCTCATCCGCTGTCATAGGAATACCTGCAAGGTCCAGCATATTAAGCGCAGTTGTATAGCAAAGCTCATACTGCAAGGTGATTGCAACGATATCAAAATCGCGAACTGCATCGCCTGATTCGTGAGCATAGAGAGGAATATTTCTCGCTCTCATCTGCTCTTCCATATCTACCCAAGGCGCAAAAACTCTTTCGCACCAAACGTTTTCCATCTGATTGTGAACGCCGCAAAGGATTCGCGTACCGAGATTGGACATACCTATCTCGTAGGTGTCGGGGAAGCAGAACGCAACTCTGCAGTCCACCTTCTCCTTATCCTTATAAACACTTTCAGGCTCACCGCCTGTATAGCGTCCGGGCTTCGCCACATCGCATATAAAGCTTTTAATATCTTCTCTCATTATAATAAACAAGGGCGGAGGAACTTGCCTCCGCCCTTCCTTTCGCATTAAGTTACTTTAAGATTATCTTTGTGCTGAGCATAACGGGGATAAGCCATACCAGCTGATTGAGCGCAGGAACTATACTATAAAACTCGTTGAACTTACCTGTTACAACAGATGCACAGATAAGAAGAACGGAAATGATAGTTGCAATAACGCTGATAACGTAGCCCGTTTTCTTCGCGCCAACGATTCTATCGCAATAGGAGATAGTCTGAAGGAGAGCCTTTGTTGTACCTCTGGAAACGATACCGCCGTCAGTTCTTTCAGAATACTTTGTGATCTCCTCTGTTCCCTTATACTTGATAACCTTAAGGAGATATTTTTCTCCTGCAACCTGACGGTTGATAAGAGTTTCGTCGATATTGGGGTCAAAGGTTTTAACGCAAACGTACATTCCGCTATCGGAAAGCTGACGGATGATATATTCAAAATCGGCGTCAACAACGTAGCTGAGGATCATCTTGGAAACAAGTCTGCCCTGATAGATCATATACATAACGGACGTATCAGGAGAGAAATCGTTTTCATCATCACTTGAAAGAACGTTTTCGGGAATTGTGATTCCGCGGGAGAGAAGAGCCTCTTCCTTTGCAAAAAGAACGTTCTTACCGTTAACCGTTGCTTCAATGAAGCCTGCGCCTGTTTCAAGGATCTGGACGTCTTCGCTGCGACCCATCTCTATCGTTGCAACCTCAAACACGTCTGCAAGAGGACCGCCCGTTGCAGAGAACACGCTTGCTGCATAATAGAGAACCTTATCGATTCTGCAGTTGTTATAAAGACGAACGTTACGAACCTTTACGTTCATGCTGGGGAAGACGTTTACGTCGTCAAAGGAGATAACCTCTGTGTCGGAATATTCCTCAACGGAGCCATCGCCGATAATTGTGCAATCGTTATAATACGCTTCCTTATTTGCAAGATAGAAGGGGAGGAAGCCAATAACAACCGTTGAAACGGGCATCAGCATCATAAGAGAAATAAATGCTGTTTCAACTGCGGATCCTACGCGGTCTGTAAGAAGAACGTAGAGACCAATGATAAGAGAGAACACAACGGAAAGGATCAGAAGAAGAGTTACAAAGGGCTTATCAACTGTTCCGCGATTGTTTGTTCTCCAGAAATAGCCTTCAACGAAGTCTGTCTTTGCGATCTTTACGATATCGCCGGAGCTATCCTCGCTGAGATCTGCAACAGCCTGATTTTCAAGCTTGGAATCCTTTGTGTTAAGACGACGCATAACGTATTTGGGATTCTTGGATGAAACAATATTAAAGCTGAAGATCTCACGGCGGTTTGTGTAAAACTCGCTTGCAATAACCATAAAGAGACATATAGCAGCAGGGAGATTGAAAAGTCTGGGTTCAACGCCTGCAACGATACCGATGCATATATGTATTGTATTGAGCGCTGCCGCAACGGATGCAACAAACGCCATGCTTGATGCAGTTATCTTCAAAGAGAAGAGATTCTTTGCGCCTGCAACCACAGAGGGGAAAGCAAGTGCCACAAGGAAGAAGAGCATCTGGAGGCCAAGCATTACGTATACAACGGGATAATACTTGGGATCAGCAAAACCACTTACCTGATATCCGAATACGGGAAGGTTTTCATAGAAGAAAAGCATAACCGTGAGGATCGCAGCCGCCGCAAGACGAATAAGACCCCACTTGTTTTTCTTTGTGTATTCAACGGCGATCTTTCTGTTCTGGCTCATATCAGTATATTCGCCGGGACCGTAATGCTCCGCCTTATCCACCCATTCTTCCTGCTCGGCAATAAAGTCGTCAGTTATTTCAACTGCGCCCGTTTCGCCCATGCTCTTAACAAGCTCGTCCTCCATACCGAGTGCAACCATAAGACTGATATCTGTGTTGCTGAGCTCGTCAGTGATCTCATTTTTCTCACTCATAACCTCGGAAACAAGGTTTTCAAAGTCTGTTATTTCATCATATTCAACGGGCTCGCTTGGAGTTTCGGGCACAGCCTCCTCAACAACCTCCTCTTCAATAGGATCGTTGTCAAAGTCGTCGCTTGTTTCAGCAACCTCAAGCACGTTGATTGTGTCAATAGTTGACATTGTCTGCTGGAAGGGCTCTTCTGCATATTCTGCATAGTCCTCGCCTGCATAATCAAATTCCACTTCTTCATCGGAAAGCTCTGCAAATTCAGCGAATTCCTCGTCGGAAGCAGCCTCCTCAAACGCGGGCTCCTCAAAAAGCTCCTCAAGCACGGGAACCTCTGCAAGATCTTCAAATGCAGGAGCATCCTCAAGAGATGCCATCTCCTCAAAGATCGCCTCTTCTGTGAGCTCAGGCTCTTCAAATGCGATCTGGGGGATCTCTTCCATAAGAGCCTCTACGGGCATCTCATCAAAAGCATCTGCCACAACTGTTTCCACAGGAGCATCCGCTGCTGCCTGCTCGTCCTCAAAGAATCCGAGATCGGGAGCAACCAGCTCTTCAACAGGAGCAACAACGTCCTCCGCCGGAGCCTTTTCTTCTGTTTCTCTGCCTGCGCGCAGTCTGCCGAGCAAGCTCTTGGCAGTTATTTCTTTATTATTCTTGTCAGCCATATTTTCTCCGTTTCAGCCGCATAGGCGGCGTTCTGTTTACAAATAAATTGGGATTCTGACTCGCTTACAAAGCGTTATCTTAAGAGTGCTGAATTCTTGCCGCGTGGCAAAGAATTACAGACGCTGCCGTTGATACGTTCAGTGAGTTTACCTTTCCATACATAGGAATGGAAATAAGGAAATCGCATTTTTCCTTGAGCATCTTGCTGACTCCCGCGCCCTCGCTGCCGAATATAATAGCGGCGGGAACCTTGAAGTCGGCTTCATAATAAGGAGTTGCACCTGCTTCGGATGCAAACACCCAAAGACCTCTCTTTTTAAGCACCTCAACTGTGTGAGAAAGGTTTGCAACCTTTGCGATCGCCATATGCTCAATAGCACCGGCAGATGCCTTGGCTACAACGCTTGAAAGGCCTGCGCTGCGACGCTTGGGAATAATGATTCCGTGAGCACCTGCGCACTCTGCGCATCTGATTAACGCACCAAGATTTCTGGGGTCTTCAATGCAATCCGCTATAACCACAAGAGGAGTTTCGCCTCTTTCCTCGGCAATAGCAAGAATACCTTCAATATCCGTATACTGCTTCTGAGCAGCAAAGGCAACAACGCCCTGATGGTTTACACCCTCGCAAAGACCGTCAAGCTTTTCGCCTGAAACCTCTATAACGGGGATTCCGCGGCTGATAGCCTCTGTTACAATAACTACGATGGAGCCTTCTCTTGCACCGCTCTTAACAAAAAGCTTATCAACGCTGCGATCTGAGCGAAGAAGCTCACGAACAGCATTTCTTCCTGCAACGATGCTTGTTTCCTCCTGCTCATTCTCCTCACCGGAGAATGCATCAAGGGGAATGATATCCTCGTCATCATAATCATTATAGGTCTTAACGTAATTTCCGCCGAAGCTCTTTACGTCTGAAAAGGAATCGCGATTATCTCTGCGGCTGCTGTTTTTATAGCCTCCGCGCTTATTATTGTTATTATTTCTCTGCTTGTTCTGAGAAAAATCCTTCTTTTCACCGCCTGCGCGATTTGAAGAATAGCTCTTTTCAGAATCCACCTGCTTTTTTTCAGGGCGCTTGCCGTTACTCTGAGGACGCTTGCCTCCGTTATAACGTCCACCCTGCTTTTTCTGCTTGTTTTCTTCCATTATCAATCCGTAGCGCATTTGCGCTTTCGCTTTCTTATCTTTATAATAATCGCCTAAAAGGCATAGTACAGGCATTATTATTTACAGTATAACATATTTTTCGCTTCTTGTACATATCTTTTTTCGAAAAAATCTTCTACTAATTTATAACTGCCTTGATTTTAAGGGGGAATTGTGGTATATTTAGGGTAGATAATTATATTTGTTTATATACGGAGGAAATTATGGACAAGAATACTGTGCTTTCTCTGCTTAATGACATCAAAAAGGCAGAAAAGGAAGGCAGCGGCAAGCTGCCCCAGAACAGCTTCTATCTTGACTACGACAAGGTAGTTTGCTGCAAGCGCGATATCGGCGAAAGCAGATTCCCCTACGACTCTGACGGACTTGTAGTGTGGCTCCGCTCCACAGGCTTTATCGACGCACTTGAAAGTACGTTTAACATCTTCAAAACAGCCAACTTCGGTGAAGAATCCGCAGTTAGCTTCTACGGAGCTGTGAAAAATGCTGACGGCGAGTTTGCTCCCGTTTCCATCACAGGCGCTTCCCGTCAGGCTATGGAAAAGAACGTTTCCCGATATATCGTTTACGGTCTCAAGAGTGCATACTGCATCGTTGAGCAGGACGATATGGTGTTTGCGCTTCGTCTCCACCTTGACAGCGCAAAGCATATCCATTTCACTCTCATGGGCATCAACCAGTCCGATTCCGCAAAGGACTTCTATCTCGCTTCTTTTATGGAAGCTATGCTCAGAAACAACGAATTTGAAAAATTCTGGGACCGCCTCACAAAGTATGCAACAAGATACGAAAACGGCACAACAGTTCTCAGAAGCAAAAACGGTGCTAAGTATGACAGCCTTGTTGTTGGCAAGAAGGTTACAGAGGGCACTGCAACAAAGATCAGCAGCACAACTGCAAGAGTTGACTTCCTCGGCGCAAAGGGTCTTTCCATCGCAAACTCCGAGGCTCTCCGCCGCGGCTATTTCAGAAAAGAAGCTTCCAACACAGCTACAACCGACCTTCCCTGTAACGCTGACATCTTCCATATGACAGCTGCTGCCGGCGAAGCTGTTCGCGTTGACTACGAGCTCGTTCTCTGCTACAACGAGGCAGACGTTGAAAAGTATCTTGATCTTGAGATCAACAAGGATGCAATCGACGCTGAGCTTGCTGAGATCGAAGCAAAGGAAAAGAACGCATTTGACAACCTTAAGATTCGCTTCAACGGCTGGAAGGGCGAAAAGTTTGATGCTGAAACATTCAACAAATTCTTCCGCAGCGTTCAGAAGCAGACAAGCGTTTGCGCTCACGGTAAGAACTATGCAGGCTCCTATCTCGGAATCCGCGACGTTTTCCAGCAGCTTGAGGGCGCACTTATCTGGCAGAGAGAATTGAGCCGCGAAAAGATCCTCAACGCTCTTAACTGTATTCTTGTTACAGGCCGTCCCCCCAGAATGTTCTCCGTTCCCGATGATCCCACAGCTCCCGTTCCCGTATCTCTTGAAAAGTATATCGACCAGGGCGTTTGGGTTATTTCCACAGTTTATACATACCTTGCTTATACAGGCGACTATTCTATTCTCGACGAGGTTTGCGGATATATCGAAGCAGGCGAGGATGAAATCTGGACAAGCGCTAAGAGAAGCGCTGAAAAGGACACAGTTCTTGACCACCTTATCAGAATCATGAACTACCTCCTCTCCAAGATCGACCACGAGTACGGCACAGGCTGCGTTCGCGTTCTCTTCGGCGACTGGAACGACGCTCTTGACGGTCTCGGCGATCCCGAGGTTCCCGGCGAAGAGGAGTTTGGCTCCGGCGTTACTGTAATGGCAACACTTCAGTTCTATCAGAACTGCAAGGAAATGATCGAGATTCTTACAAGAATAAACAAGCACACAGAGCTTTGCGAAACATATGCAAGCGCTGCTGCTGCCATTGAAAAGGGCCTTGAAGAGCACGCCATCGTTACAAACGATAAGGGCGAGAGAAAGATCATTCACGGCTGGGGCGATAAGATCGGCTATAAGGTTGGCTCCTGGTGCGATCCCGACGGCGCTGCTCGTTACAGCCTTACATCCAACTCCTTCTGGGCGATCACAAAGTTCCTCACACGCGATCCCTCTCTTAAGGCATCCATCATGAACTGTATGGACGCTGTTTCCTCCAAGTACGGTCTCAAGACCTTCGACGTTGCATTCCCCGTTGACTGCAAGGGCGTTGGCCGTATTGCAAACATCGTTCCCGGCACATACGAAAACTCCTGCGCATATGCTCACGGAAGCCTCTTCGGAACAATGGCTCTCTTTGAAATGGGCGAAGGCGAAAGAGCTTGGAGCGAGATCGAAAAAACAGCCGTTATCACTCACGATAACTGCACAATGTCCACGTTCGTAATGCCCAACTCCTACTGCGAAAACGCAGACTACGGTATGGACGGCGAATCCATGGGCGACTGGCATACAGGCTCCGGCGCGGTTCTTGTTAAGGAAACGATCCGCTACGGCTTCGGTATCCATCCCAACCTTGAAGGCCTCAGAATTCAGACTCCCGCATACTTCCCTGCTGAAAGCGGCGAGATCACAATCAACGTTAAGAACTCCAAGGTAACTCTCTCTTATGAAAATAAGGGACAGGGCAAGCGTACAGTTGAAATCAACGGCGCTGAGGGCTACACAGAAACATTCGACAGCCTTATGAACACACCCACGTTCTTCCTTCCCGAAAGCGGAATGGGCGAGGTTGTTACAATCAAGATCTGCGACTAATTTAATTTATAAAGAAAGCATCCCGCAAACGCGGGATGCTTTTCTTTTTTGAGACGATGTGTCGCTAACTGATGGTTGACAGTATTATGCGGTAGGGGACGGCGCCCTCGACGTCCCGCATAGAATGTACGATGTTTTGATCACGGGAAAACTCACCTCTCCCACACGGGAC
>JAZORY010000065.1:0-5151 GCA_045656825.1 Candidatus Avispirillum sp. | reverse complement strand
GCCCTTGATGCCCTTGCGGTCCAGTATCTTATTGCCGTAGTTAACTCTGCCCATGTTTTCAAGGAGAATATCCATACGGGTGCTTTCGCCCTTTGCAAGAGGAAGCCCCAGTCCTGTGTTATAGGAGTCCTTATTCCAGCGCTCAATAGTTGCCTTCTTTTCTCCGTCAACAAAGATCTGCGCGCGGTCGTGCACCTTTTCAATAGCAAGTCCCCATCCGTCGGAGGGACCATTCACCGTTGTGCGATAGAGTGTGTAGCCAAAGTCCTGGCCTATATCCTCCATAAACTTGGGCGCGGCTGTGTGGATAGGAGAGGCGAGATTGTGGAGATTCTCAAAAAGCTCGGCAGACTCGCTGAGAGAGATTTTTCCGTATGCGGCCTTTTTGCTATCCTTTGCGGTGAGCGGGGGAAGAGTGGTATATTTACCTATAGTTTCGCGAATGCGATAATAGGTGTTAGTTCTGTCGCCCGACTCGTTTAAGGGAGCATTGTAATCATAGCTTGTGATGGTGGGGTCAAACTTTTCAGCATAGTTTGCGCCATTGCAGAAGCCGAAGTTTGTGCCGCCGTGGAACATATAGAAATTAAATGATGCGCCAATTTCCATAAAGTCCTCAACGTCGGAAACTATCTCGTCGGCGGGGCGCACGTGATGCTCCTCACCCCAATGGTCAAACCAGCCGCACCAATATTCTCCGCACATAAAGGGCTGATTTGAGCGGAAGCTATTCATTGTTTCGTAGTTTTCCTTAGGTTTTGAGCCGAAGTTGCCAACGCAGAGATAGCCTTCCATGCTGCCGCCTGCAAGCATAGTGTAGGTAGGTCCGTCGGAGGTGAAGAGTAGGCAATCCATATCATTTTCTTTGTAGATATCAACGATGGACTGCATATATTTTTTATCGTTGCCATAGCTGCCGTATTCGTTTTCTATCTGCAGCATAAAGATGGGGCCGCCATTAACTGCAAGGTATGGGCGAATGCGGGGGAGAAGCTCTCCGTAGTAGCGGCGCACCTTTGAGATAAAGGCTTCGTCGTAGCAGCGAAGAGTCATATTTTCGTATGAAAGGAGCCAGGAGGGAAGGCCGCCGAATTCCCATTCTGCGCAGATATATGGACCGGGGCGGAGAATAACGTTCAGTCCCAAATCCTCTGCTTCCTTTATATAAGCTGCAAGATCAAGATTGCCTGAGAAGTTAAACTCTCCCTCGTGTCTTTCGTGGAGATTCCAGCAGGTGGAGGTTTCAACAGTATTAAAGCCGCATTCCTTTAATTTCAGGAGTCGGTCGTGCCAATATTCTCTGGGTATGCGAAAGTAGTGCATTGCACCTGAGATTATAGTATAGGGCTGGTCGTCAAGATAAAATCGGTCGTTTTTATATGTGAGTATTCCCATATAACCCTCCGTGTTACATTGTTAAACATAGTATACCACAAAAAACTGATGATGAAAACGAATACGGCTCTTTTTTTGTAACTTTATCACAGAAAACGGGAAAGATTTCCGTATATAATAAAATAACAAAGTATTTGAAAAATAAACATTTTGTGGTACAATTGTAATAGTATAAAGCTAATGTGGAGGCATATCATGAAAATCACAAACGATATCAAGTATATAGGTGTAAACGATCATCAGGTAGACCTTTTTGAGGGTCAGTACATTGTTCCCAACGGTATGGCATACAATTCTTATGCCATAATTGACGAAAAGATAGCTATTATGGACTCCGTTGATCAGAATTTCGGCGACGAATGGCTTGCAAATATAGAGGCGGTGCTTGAGGGTAGAAAGCCTGATTATATCATTGTTCAGCATATGGAGCCCGACCATTCTGCAAATATTTTCCGTTTCACAGAGGCTTATCCTGAGGCGAAGATCGTTTCCTCAGCAAAGGCCTTTGTTATGATGAAGAATTTCTTTGGCGTTGATTTTACAGACCGTCAGATCGTGATCGCTGAAGGAGACAAGCTTAACCTTGGCCGCCACGAGCTTAATTTTGTTGCGGCGCCCATGGTGCATTGGCCTGAGGTTATTGTTACCTACGATAGCTATGATAAGGTTCTTTTCTCGGCAGACGGCTTTGGCAAGTTCGGTGCTCTTGACGTTGAGGAGGATTGGGCGTGCGAGGCAAGAAGATATTATATCGGCATAGTTGGCAAATACGGCGCGCAGGTGCAGGCCCTTCTCAAGAAGGCTGCAGGACTTGATATTGAGATCATCTGTCCTCTCCACGGACCTGTGCTTACAGAAGATCTTGGATATTACATCAACCTTTATGATATCTGGTCAAGCTACCGAACAGAAAAGGAAGGCGTTCTTATTGCCTACACATCTGTTTACGGAAACACAAAGAAGGCGGTTGAACTGCTGGCAGATCAGCTTACAGCCCTTGGATGCCCCAAGGTTGCTGTAACAGACCTTGCAAGAGATGATATGGCAGAGGCAGTTGAGGATGCTTTCAAGTACGGCAAGATCGTTCTTGCAACAACGACCTACAACGGTGGAATCTTCCCCTTTATGCACGAATTTATCAATCACCTGACAGAGCGCAATTTCCAGAACAAGACTATCGGCTTTATTGAAAACGGAACTTGGGCGCCTATGGCAACAAAGGCCATGCGCGCAATGCTTGAAAAGAGTAAGAATATCACATACACCGATGCAACAGTTAAGATAATGTCCGCATTAAACGACGAAAGCAGAGCGCAGGTAGTAGCCCTTGCTGAGGAGCTTTGCAAGTAAGTTTTCTATTTGGGGCTCTGCCCTATTTCCAGTCTCGTCGTGTGTCGTTAGCTATCGCTTCGATACACTCAGCTCTGCACACTTGCACTTTGGATGACACCGCTTGCCAAAACGATACTAAATCGTTTTGGCTGCACTAACCTGCGGCCTTTTTTATAAAAGGTCGATAAAAACGCGAAGAGGAAACAATTCGTTTTTTCTTGGTTAATGCGAGGCAAACTCGCTCCTTATTTCCACAAAAAAGAAGCAGCCGTAGCTGCTTCTTTTTATTTTACTTACTATTCTTCTTTTTCTTCACCTTACGGACAATTGCGCGAACAACGAGAACCACAACTGCTACAAGAACGATGATAACTGCAAGAACGATATAAGTGAACTTATTAGCATTTCTGAGGAGCTTTACGGGATTAAGGCTGGAATAAACAACCTTTCGTCCGTCAACCTCTGCATATTTGGCATCCATCTCGCCGCCCATATCCTTAAGATATGATGCGATAGCGTACCATTCCTTGATGGGATTTCCGTTTTCGTCCTTCACAACGTAGTTAACAAGCTGATCTGCTGTGAGAGGATTGCCCTCGCTGTCTCTGGGAGTGATACCGATAAGTCCCATTGAGGTTTCTTCAACGGAGCCAAGCATCTGTCCTGCATACATACCTGTTACAACACAGTATAGCTTATCGTTTTCAATTTCGGAGAGGGTTCCGTCGTTATTGCGGAGTCTCGCGTAGTCAACCTTATTGAAAATCATTCTGTTTGTATTAACGGAGTATTCAATACCGGAGAAGAAAAGCTGAGCGCTCTTCATAAGAGGCTGAACGGAAGCATCAACCTCAAGGGCATTTTTAAGATCTGAGCCTGTAACGTAAACTGCAATCAGCTCGCCCTCTGTGCCAACGCCCAAAGATGCTGCATTAAACACGTCGGAAACAGTAACGTTTCCAAGAGGAAGGCTTTCGCGGATAACGCCTGCGGCGGTCAGCGCAACGTCAACCTTCACGCCTGCATCCTCAACAGCCTTTTTATATGCATCTGAGAAAATATTGCAAAGAGTGGATTCGTGGAGCGTTGCATAAACGTCGCCGACAGAGTCGAATTCATATTTGTTGTCAACCAGAACCTCGTCGAAGGAAACGCCGTATTTTGAAAGATATTCATTTTCAACGTTTGATTTGTAGCCTTCAACCATAGCAGCTATCTCTGCATCATCCTCAACCTTTTCATCAATGGGGATAAGCTCGTAGCTCTTAAGAGAAACGTTTCCTTTGTCGTATGAAAGATTAACAACGCCAAGGTTTTTTCCGTATTCGCCAACGGAAACGATGTGTGTATCGTTAACCGTGATTTCCTTTGTAAGAGTTGTGTGGGTGTGTCCTGAGATGATAAGGTCAATACCTGTTGTGTTCAGGGCAAGCTCATAGTCCTCGCCCTCGCCGCCTGAGGTTCCGCTGTGGGAAAGGCAGATAACAACGGGCTCGGCGCCGTATTTATCTTTACATTCCTTTGTTGCGGCATCAACCGTTGCCTGAGCCACGGTAGCAGGATCTTCAAGTATCATTCCTGAATTGGGAGCGCAATCATCTGAGTCAAATCCGAAAATACCGAAAATAACGTAGTATACTCCGCCGCGCTCAAGAATGGTGTAGTCGCGAACGCCGTAATTTTCAAGAGCAGCCCACATATCTGCATCGTAGCCCTCTGCGCCCTCCTCGGGAGGCCAGTAGTTTGCTTCAACAAGCATGGGAAGCTTGTCTCCGCTTGCAACAGCCGCATTAAGCATAGACTTGAGACCTGACTGGAGATAATCGTATTCGTGGTTGCCGAAGGTGGTAACGTCATATCCCATAGCGCCCATTATACGAAGCTCAAGTGCGGAGGTGGGATAAGCTGTCTGGAAAAGTGAACCCATAGAAAAGTCGCCGCCGTCAAGAAGCACAGCATCAGGGTATTTAGCCTTCTGCTCCTTGATAGCTGTCATAAGACGGGCATATCCGCCAAACTGACCGCCGTCATCCTTATTGGAAGGGAGAAAGTGCGAATGAAGGTCGTGGGTGAAAAGAACTGTAACGTCAGTTGCTTCATCTGCCGCCATAATCATGGGGAGCATGGAAAGCAGCATAATAATTGAAAGCGCAACTGCTGACAAACGTTTGATGATGTTTTTCATAGTCCGTTCCTCTTTTGTTTTATTTGATAATATGATTATATCACAATTCGCGCATTATTTCCACAGGAATTTGCAATTTGGGAAATAAGGTGTGGTGTCGTTTACGCCCTAGCCTTCTCCCCCTTGGAGAAGGTGTCATCGGAGATGACGGATGAGGAGAAAAGTGTTAGGTTAAGGTTCTCCTCACCCACCATTTTGCAAAGCAAAATGGTCCTCCCTCCCCGCTGGGGAGTGTTTGG
>JAZORY010000064.1:0-24291 GCA_045656825.1 Candidatus Avispirillum sp. | reverse complement strand
CCGCTGACGTGATCGCGTACAAGTTTTCTGAAGAAGGCATCGCTTTTATCAGCCATCAGATAGTCAAAGCGAATACCTGAACGGATAAACACCTTTTTGATTCCCGGAACTGCTTCAACTGCTTTAAGCAATTCAATATATTCAGTATGATCCGCTTCAAGATTTTTACAGGGAGTTGGAACCAGACACTGTCTGTGGCGACAAACTCCGCTTTCAAGCTGCTTTTTGCAGGCAGGCTTTCTGAAGTTTGCGGTGGGGCCGCCGACGTCGTGAATATATCCCTTGAAATCAGGCATTTTAGCAATAATTTCCGCCTCGCGAACAACGCTTTCGATGCTTCGTGAGCGAACGCTGCGTCCCTGATGGAAGGCAAGCGCGCAGAAATTGCATCCGCCAAAGCAGCCTCTGTTATGAGTGATGGAGAATTTAACCTCTGCAATAGCGGGGATTCCTCCGTCCTTATCATACATAGGATGCCAGTTGCGAACGTAGGGAAGAGCATACACTTTGTCAAGCTCCTCTCTCTCAAGAGGAGGCTGAGGAGGATTCTGCACAAGCATTCTGTCGCCATAGTATTCAACAACCGCTTTGCCGCAGATAGCATCGTTGTTTTTATATTGAGTTGCAAATGCTCTAGCATAAGCTCTTTTATCTGTTTTTAATTCGTCGTAGTCATAGCCTATGGGCTCGCCGTCTGTTTCTCCGTCGGCGGTGGGGAAGTGGACCTTTTCTCCGCGCTTGCAGAGATAGGAGGTTCCTCTTACGTCGCGGATCTTCTTGACGGGAACGCCTTTATCAAGAAGCTCTGCCACGCGGACGATGGACTTTTCGCCCATGCCGTAGGAAAGAATATCTGCTCGGCTGTCCACAAGAATACTGCGGCGCACCTTGTTGTCCCAATAGTCGTAATGTGCAAAGCGGCGAAGGGATGCTTCAAGTCCGCCGATGATGATCGGAACGTCTCCGTATGCCTCTCGTATTCTGTTGCAGTAAACTATAACTGCGCGGTCAGGGCGATAGCCCGCCTTGCCGCCGGGGGAATAATAATCGGAGCTTCTTTTCTTTTTTGCTGCTGTATAGTGGCAAACCATAGAGTCGATATTGCCGCCTGAAACAAGGAAGCCAAGGCGAGGGCGTCCGAATTTTTTCATTGCCTCGCAGCTTTTATAATCGGGCTGAGGCAGAATTGCAACAACAAAGCCTGCTGCCTCGAGAACTCTTGATATAATTGCGCAGCCAAAGGAGGGATGGTCCACGTAGGCATCGCCGCAAACGTATACGAAGTCGGGCACGTCGCGACCAAGGGCCTTCACCTCTTCAGGTGTTACGGGCAAAAATTTGTTTTCACTCATTGTTTTCTCCGTCAGTCATTTATCCACAGGGCTTCTGCCGCCGCGAAAAATCCGTTTTTATCTGTAAGCAGGTTCAGGGCGCCGAGAAGGGCGTTGGGGGTCATGCCGGATGGAAGCTCGAAATGCTTTGCCATTTCGTCTCGTCTTACGGTGCTGCCGTCGCCGCCCGTCATGCCGACCTCGTAGAAATCTGCTTTTGTTATGCCTCCGACGCTGACGTCGGCTGCATTTACTATATGCTTTGAGGCAAAATCTGAAAAAAGATTATAAAGAAGGTCGTTTTCCATACCTTCAACTCCAAGAGTGCCTTCCTTTGAGGCAGTCTTTTTTCTTTTTTCCTTGCCTTCTATTTTCGGTATGTAAAGGTTATAGACCTTATCTTTGGGCAAGGCGCTTTTCAGATGTCCTCTGATAAGGCTTCCTGCTCCGTCGCTGTCGGTCAGTATAACAACTCCGTTTTGGCTGAGTTTTTTTATTAGCGCAAGCTTTTCCTTGTGGTTGAATATGCCAAATCCGTTTGTTGTGATTATCTGGCAATCAAGGATATCGGCAAGCTTTGCTTTGTCGTATCTTCCCTCAACTATAACGGGAATGGGGAGCTTTATTTTTTCTTTTGTCATTTTCTTTTCGCTCCCGTTTTAGATGGAATAGTGCAGATGAGGCGCTCAAGGGCGATGTAATCGAGCCTTGAGGTTTTCATAAGAACGTCAGCCTCGCGGCAACGGTCTGCCGCGGCGCGAAGCCTTGCGGTTTCGGTGCTTTTGACAGCGTCCATATAAAGTCCTGCTCTGTATTCATGGACCTTAAGCTTTTTTGCTATTTCTGATTTATCGCATCCGTTTTTCATGAGGACGGAAACTGTGAGCATATCGCACATCGCCTTGGAAACGCTGCCAAGAACCATAGGAGCCTTTTCTTGTCTGCGCTTGCAAGCGGCAAGCTCGGAAAGCGCCATTTTTCTGTTTCCGTTCATAATGGCGTTGGCCAGCGCAAAGGCGTTATCCTCCTCGTTTGAAACTGTTATTTCGTAAACAAGCTCGGTGGGAACGTGATCAAGTCCTCGCGAAAGGGCTGCTGCGGCGAGCTTATCAAGCTCTCCTGAAAGGCGGAACATATCCTTTCCGCATCGTTCGAGAATTGCTTCGAGGGTGGGCGCGTCAATTGCGATTCTGTCCTTTGAAAAACGTCTTGTTATCCATTTTTTTAATTCCGACGGGGTCTGGCTGCAGAAATCAACGGGCTTAAGATGCTTGGAATATATCTTATAGCCCTCTGATGCCTTGCCTCTTGCATAGTTGCCCGCGTCGAAGCTGTCTGCTGTGGCAATCAGCAGAAAAACCGTGCTGTCTGTGTCAAAGGAAGAGAAGAGATCGGCAAATTCACTATGGTCCTTGATTTTTTTGAAATCGCAATACAGCTCAACGAGGGTTTTGTCCGCCATCATAGGAACTGCTGCAAGAGCGCTTTCAAGGTCCTCCGAGGTGTCCTCGCCCCATTTCAGCACGTAATGGTTGAAAGCAGACAGGGTGTCATCCTCGCCGAGAATAGCGTGGCGAGCACGACCGATATAAAATTTTATAAGATATTCTTCGCTTCCGAAAAAGAAATAGCCTCCGCTAAGTCCTTTTTTCAGCTCTGCCACAAATTCACTTGCCGTCATTTGATTCACCTCCTTGCGATTTTTGTTGAACGAGCCAATAAGAGCTCTTTGTAAGAGGGGTTATATTTTCTTAACTGTAAAGGTCATTTTTGTGCGCTGAGCTGTCATACCCTTAAGCTCAACTGCATAGTCAAGGGCGATGGTGCCGCCGTTTTCCGTCATGTTATTGACAACCTTGATGCCGCGAACGCACATTTCAAGGGGGCCGTACGGAGTTCTGTAAACGCTGTAATGGCGAACGCCCTCCTCTATAACGAAGGAATGGCTCATCTGTCCGTAGCGGATAATAGAAACGATGCCCTTTTCGTTGTTATCAAAGGAGACGGAGGTTATCCACGGAGGGAGACCCTCTGCGCTTTCCATATATTTGATATCTGTTCTTGTGTCTGTAATGCATATTTCGCCCTCGCTTGTCATTTCGAAGCTTTCGTCGTTTGCTTCAAGCTGAGGCTCTGTATTTGTTTCAGCTGCAAGGGTTTCGAAGAAGGCGTCGAAAAGGCTGTCCTCTCCTTCTGTTGCATCAAACTGAGCGGAGCTTATTTTGATGATAGCATTGGGGGTGATATTATTATCTGTTTTAGGTTCGTATTCGTAATTAGGCATATAAAACTGAATCCTTTATTCAAAGAAGCAGCCGGAGGATGAAACCGCCGGCTGCCGCAGCTTTTTTAGAAATTATTTCTTGAAGAAATCGAGCTCGTCGTCAGAAACGAACTGATCGCCTACGCAGGGAGCGTAGTTAACCTTCTGGAAGCCTGTTTCCTTGGGAGCTGCCCAACGGATAGCATTAGCAAGGATCTTCTGAACGTATTTGTTGTAGAAGGTGGGAACTGTTTCGTGACCGGGCTGGAAGTAGAATACCTTACCGAAGCCGCGTGTCCAGCAGCAGCCGCTGCGGAATACGAAACCTGTTTCATACCAGCCCTGGAAAACCTGCTCCTCAGGCTGAGGAATCTGGAAGGGCTCGGAATAGATCTCTTCTGCATCAAGCTTGAAGTGAGAGGGGATGCCTTCTGCGATGGGGTGAGTGGGGTTGATGTTCCAGATGATTTCCTTAACGTTTGAGCCCCAGAGGAGATTACCTGTTGTGCCGACAACTCTCTGGAAAACCTTGGAGTAGTGGCCGGAGTGCATAACGATAAGACCCATACCCATATAAACTCTGTCGCGAACCTTTTCAACGATAGCATCGTTTACTTCGTGATGAGCCATATGACCCCACCACATAAGAACGTCTGTGTTGTTGAGAACGTCGTCTGTGAGGCCGTGCTCGGGGCCGTCGTCAAGAGCTGCGAGAGTGATCTTAACCTCATCACATTCAAGAACGCTCTTGAGATAAGCGTGAAGTCCGTCGGGATAAAGTGCTTTAACTTCGTCAACTGTTTTTTCGTGTCTGAATTCGTTCCAGATAGTTACGTTAATAACCTTGCTCATTGGTGAATCCTCCGTTTATGTAGCCGTGTCGGCATTATTTTCTACATTAATGATATCACAAGCACTTTGATTTTTCAATAGAAAAATCTCTCTGCGGGTGCTTTTTTGCCACGTATTTTTACGAAATGTTAATTTGACAAAGGCAAGGGGGGATGATATACTAATCTCAGTAGCGTAACGTTATCGTTTTAAGAAAGGTGCTTGCTATGTATGACTATCTGATCGTAGGCGCAGGGCTTTTCGGAGCGGTTTTTGCCAGAGAGGCAGCCGATCGCGGAAAGCGCTGTCTTGTTATTGATAAAAGAGACCATATTGGCGGAAATATATACACAAAGGAAATTGAGGGGATCAACGTTCATCTCTACGGTGCTCATATTTTCCACACGTCAAATAAAAAGGTTTGGGATTATGTAAACAGGTTTGCAGCCTTCAATCGTTACACCAACAGTCCCATCGCATATTACAAGGGTGAGGTTTACAATATGCCCTTCAATATGAACACATTCAGTCGCCTTTGGGGCGTTTTCACTCCCGAGGAGGCTAAGGCAAAGATCGAGGAGCAGGTGAGAGAAGCAGGTATCACCGAGCCGAAAAATCTGGAAGAGCAGGCTATTTCCCTTGTTGGTCGTGATATTTATGAAAAGCTTGTCTGCGGATATACGGAAAAACAATGGGGAAGAAAGGCAACTGAGCTTCCCAGCTTTATCATAAAGCGACTGCCCGTTCGATTCACCTACGACAACAACTATTTCAATGATAAATATCAGGGTATTCCCGAGGGCGGATACACTAAAATGGTTGAGGCTATGCTTGACGGTGTGGACGTTCAGCTGTCCTGCGACTATTTTGAGAATCGCGAAAAATACGATTCTATGGCAAAAAAGGTGCTTTTCACGGGAATGATAGATCAGTTCTATGATTACAGATTCGGAGAGCTGGAATACAGAAGTCTTAAGTTTGAAAGCGAAGTGCTGGACTGTGAGAACTATCAGGGAAATGCCGTTGTCAACTATACTGAATACGAAATCCCTTATACGAGAATCATAGAGCATAAGCATTTTGAATTCGGAAATCAGGAAAAAACCGTTATAACCCGCGAATATCCTGCAAAATGGGAAAAGGGAGACGAGCCTTATTATCCCATGAACGATGATAAAAACAATGAGCTTTATTTAAGATACAAGGATCTTGGTGATAAGGAAGAAAAGGTTATCTTCGGCGGCAGACTTGGTATGTATAAGTATTTCGATATGCACAATATCGTTGATGAAGCGCTGAAGCTTGCCGAAACGGAAATGGAATAAGCTATGGAAAACAGATGCGAAGAATTTTTGAATTTATATCGCGATCTTGAGGAGCATCTTGCCGCAGAGGCGGGAGGCAGCAGAACCGGTCTTGTGCAGGATTTTGCCGCCCGTGAGGGCAGCCGATATCGCGAGGAGCTGGACGTTTTCAGAGAAACGCGAAATCTGCTTTCACATCACGGGAAAATAAACGGACAATATATTGTTGAGCCGTCAGAAGCGGCAATTGCAAAGCTTAAGGAAATAGTGGATTTTGCAAAAAATCCGCCCGTTGCCATGACGGCGGCAGTTCCAACAAGCAAGCTTTTTTGTGCCGATTATGATGATAGTGTTGCAGAAATTGCAAAATCAATGGAAAAGCGCGGCTTTTCCCACGTTCCTGTTCTTGACGGGCGTGGTATTCTTGTGGGAGTGTTCAGCGTTGGCACGCTTTTTACGTTCCTTCGCAGCGGAACGGACAAGGATATAAGACAGCTTAAAATCGGTGATCTTGGGGAGTTTATCCGACCTGAAAACCATTCAACAGAGCAGTTTGCCTTTGTTGACAGAAATGCAAGCTGTTATCGGATCAAAAAACTATTTAATCACGAGGGGCCTGAGGTCAGACGAGTTGCAGCGGTTTTTGTTACGCAAAACGGTAAAAAGAACACTCCGCTGCTTGGTATGATAACGCCTTGGGATATTATGAAAATTTCAAAATGACAAAAAGAAATTCAATTATAAGTCTTGTAAGAGCTGCGCTGTGCGCAGCTCTTATAGCAGTTTCATCATTTATAATCATACCTCTTTCCGTTATACCTGTAACCTTGCAAACGTTTACGGTTTGTGCCGTTGCAGGTCTGCTTGGCGCAAAATGGGGACTTGCTGCCGTTTCGGTATACGTGATGCTCGGAGCGCTGGGGCTTCCTGTTTTTTCAGGATTCGGAGGAGGCATAGGCGTTCTTCTTGGTGCCGGTGGCGGTTATATCTGGGGCTTTTTTCTTATAGCCTTAACAGTTGGCGTTGCAGCAGACAAATTTGGAGCGAAATTTTCTATAATGGCTTTTTCAATGGGGATTGGTATGCTTTTGTGCTACGTAGCGGGAAGCTTGTGGTATACTGTGGCGTTTTCAAGCGGTGAAGGTCTGCTTACGGTTCTTTCTGCTTGTATTTTCCCGTTTATTTTGCCCGATGCCGTAAAAATAATAGCTGCGGCTGCTTTGGTTTCAAAAATAAAAAAACGTATTCACACTAAGTAGCGTTAAAGAGCCTCAGAGTCGTTTTCTTTACTAATATATGATGTAAAACGCGAAGAAACAAAAAATCAAATTTGACATTGGAGAGCAAAAATGAAAGCTGTTAATTTAAGACCTTTTGCAACCTTTTGTCTTTCATTTTTTATCTCAGCGATTATTTTATGCACAGCTCATTTCAGCAAGCTGCCCTACGTAGCAGCTTGCTTGATTTTGGCTGTGCTTTTGTTTTTTGTTTCTCATAAATTAAAGAAAAATCTCTATTTCAGAAGCGCGGGCAGAATCGCCGTTGCTCTTGCCGCCTCACTTGCCTTTACTTATTTTACGATAGATACTCCTATGAAAAAATATGAAGCGCTGTCAGGAGAGCATACCGCCTCGGGAAAAATCTGCGACGAGGTCTGGACCAATTCATACGGAAGCGGCTATCTGGCGAGGATAACTGAGCTGGATGGAGAGCCTGCCGATTTCAAGGTGGCGCTTGACGCCTCTGACGTATATGCTCAGGGCGACACCTTTTCAGGAAGAGTTACGCTGTCGCCTCTCACGTCTCCCGCAGAATTTAATTCCCGAAGATATTATCTCAGCTTGGGGGCATTTCTCTCGGCAGAGGGAACGGATATTGAATATACGGGGAAGGATATTTCTGTAAACGATCGCCTTGATAATATAAACGAGGCTCTCAGCGCCAGATTCGTGATTCTTATGGGAGAGCGAAACGGCGGTCTTACAGCTTCTATGTTTCTTGGAAACAGAGACTATTTGCAGGATGATTTCTTTCATTCCGTGAAAAACCTCGGACTTGCTCACGTTATAGCTTTGTCGGGTATGCATCTCACCGTTATATGTGCAATGTTGAGCATTTTTCTTTCCAACATAAATGCCAAAGCGAGCCGACTTTGCGCTATCCCCATAGTTGCGTTTTATATTATTATAACGGGATTTTTCGCATCCATCGTCCGTGCGGGAATAATGCTTGCCTGCTATAATCTTATTTCTTTCACAAAGCGATCGTCAGACCAACCCACGAATCTTGGAATATCGGCTGTTCTTATAGTTCTTTTTGACCCCGCGTCGCTTTTCGATCTGGGATTTCAGCTTTCTGTTGCGGCGATGCTTGGCGTTTTTGCAACGCTTAAGATCATGGGAGGATCCTCAGATTTTGAAAGCGATAGAAAAAGAGCAGTCAAGGCGATTCTTTTGCCCGTCGTTATGAGCTTTATTTCAATGGCGTTCACAATGATAATCGTCGTGGTATATTTCGGATACATAACTCCTGCTGCAATAATAGCAACGGTGCCATTTGCCTGGTTTGGCGACCTTATTTTGTGGATGTCTCCCTTTGTTTTGCTTCTCGGTCAGCTTCCGCTTGTGGGAAGCGTTCTTTGCACTCTTTGTTCGTTTCCGTGTATTGCCTTTGACCGCCTTGCAATATTTTTCGGAAGGTCAAGCAAGGTAGTGGTTTCTGTTCGCGACGACTATCAGATATGGCTTGCCATTCTTTTTTCCATATTCTTTATGGCTATATTTGTTATTGATTCCAAAAGGGTGAGACGGATAGCTTTTGCAATCTCAATGGTATTTCTTGCAGGATTTATAGCTTTAAGCTCTTATATTGGCTGGAGGGAATACAACAGTGTCAGGCTTGATGCCGTATATGAAAGCTCGGGAGAGGGATTTGTTCTTTCCTTTCGAGATGATTGCATCGCAATAGATATATCAAACGGCTCAAGGGGAATATACAAGGATATGGCGGAATATGCCTTTGCGCAGATGTCTGACGATATAGACTGTCTTGTGATAACAAATCCTCATCCTGCTCACGCTTCGGGTATGTCTTATCTGAGAAGCACGGTTAAGGTTAGAGCGGTTTATATGCCTGACGAGGCGGATTCTCATCTTGTTGCTCTTCAGATGCCCGAGGATATAGAGATCTTTTATTATCAGCACGGAGACGTCTTTGAATATAAGGATTTTAAGGGTACGACTTATGAGGATGAGTATCTTTCGCGTTCCGTGGTTCCGATAATAAGGCTGAAGATTGAGACGCAGGGATCAAGCTTTTTCTATCTTGGCGCATCAGCTGAGGAGGCAGGGATTGAACCGGAGAAATCCGACATTCTTTGGCGTGGATGCTATGGACCTAAATATAAATCCATACCCCGTGTCGATTATCCCGCTAAAGATATAAGAAGCGTTGCGGCTCTGGAAAAATATCTTGGCGAGCTTATCCAACGCTCGTATGAAAATTTTGTTCTTTATAGCCCATAGGCTTATTAAAATTCTGAAAATGATTATATAGTAGTTGCAATTAGATATTCCATACTGTATAATATATTATGTATAATGATATTCAGCGGAAGGAAAACGTAAATGCCTATAAAGATACCGACAGCTCTGCCTGCAACAGAGGTTCTTCAGAGCGAGAATATATTCGTTATAACAGAAACAAGAGCTACAACTCAGGATATCCGTCCGCTGAGAATAGCAGTTCTTAACCTTATGCCCACGAAGATAGTTACGGAAACGCAGCTTGCAAGACTTCTTGGAAACACGCCTCTTCAGGTTGAGATCGAATTGCTTCACACAGCATCTCACAAGGCGAAGAACACCTCTGAGGAGCATATGCTTTCATTTTATCGCACCTTTGAGGACGTTAAAAACGAAAAATTTGACGGACTTATTATAACGGGAGCTCCCGTTGAGCATCTGGAGTTTGAGGACGTTGAATATTGGGACGAGCTTTGCGAAATTATGGAGTGGTCCAAAACTCACGTAACGAGCACGTTCCATATCTGCTGGGGCGCTCAGGCAGGTCTTTATTACCATTACGGTATCAAAAAATTCCGCCTTGATGAAAAGCTTTCAGGCGTTTATAAGCACCATAAGGATAAGGAAAATGCAATACTTCTTCGCGGATTTGACGATGAATTTATGGTTCCTCAGTCAAGACATACATATACAAAGCGTGAGGACGTTGAAAACGAGCCTCGCCTGAAAATTCTTGCATCCGGTAAGGAGGCAGGCGTTTATGCAGTTATGAACCACGGCGGAAGTCAGGTGTTTATAACAGGACATTCGGAATATGACCGCGACACTCTGAAAAGAGAATATCTGAGAGATAAGGCGGCAGGCCTTGAGCCCCATATTCCCGTTAATTATTTCCCTGATGACGATGACACGAAGGACCCCGTTGTTACCTGGAGAGGACATTCAAATCTTCTTTTCTCCAATTGGCTCAACTATTTCGTTTATCAGACAACACCCTACGATATTAACCAGATCGGCTAAAATATATAACCTGACAAGGAGAGATAAAAATGGCAGACTTTGCATACGACAAGACCCAGACATTTAAGATTCCCAACGAACGCGAGCGCACAACTCGTGAAATTCTCAGCGCAGTTTATTCCGCGCTTCTTGAAAAGGGCTATGACCCCATCAATCAGATTGTTGGTTACATTCTTTCTGAGGACCCCACATATATTACAAACCATAAGAATGCCCGCGCGCTTATTTGCCGCATCGACCGCGATGAGCTTATGGGCAGCCTTGTTAAAAACTATCTCGGCATCAGATAAGCTAGGGACTATTCTACTAAGCTCGGAGGAATGGAGTTTTGTTAATTTACAAGCTGCCCGAGGGCAGAGTAATAGAAAGGCTCCCTGAGGGCTGCGCCATAGCTCTCGGTAATTTCGACGGAGTTCACAGAGGGCATCAGGAGCTTTTCCTGCTTGCAGGTGCCAAGGGGCACAAAAAAGCGGTCTGGACCTTTACCACTCTGGCAAAGCCCGGACTTGTGGTTCCGTATCTGACGGATATGAAGGCAAAAATTGAGCTTTTCAGACAGTACGATCTTGATTATGCTGTTTTTGAGGATTTCGATTCGGTTCGCGATATTGAATTTGATCAATTTGCAAAAAAATATCTTGTGGAGGAGTTTTCTCCCGCAAGAGTTGTTTGCGGATTTAATTTCCGCTTCGGACGGGGCGGAAAGGGCGATGCAGAGGCTCTTCGCTCCATTTTGGAGGAAAAGGGCGTTGACGTTGATATATTGCAGCCCGTTTTCCGCCATAGCAAAGCAATTTCTTCAAGTGCGGTTCGCGAAGCGGTTGAAAACGGAGATATGGCTGAAGCGCTTGATCTGCTGGGACACCCGTTTTTCATAGAGCTCCCCGTTTGCCATGGCAAAAAGCTAGGCAGAACGTTGGGAATTCCCACAATAAATCAGAATTTTCCTGAAGGGCATATTGTGCCTCGCCGCGGGATCTATGCTTGCACAGCGTCTTTTGACGGAAATACTTATATTGCCGTTGCTAACGTCGGCAATCGTCCAACCGTTTCGGGAGACCACGTCAACTGTGAAACTCATATTATAAATTACAGCGGCGATCTTTACCATAAGGACGTAAAGGTTGAGTTTTACGATCTTATCAGAGATGAAATGCGCTTTGATGGAGTTGACGCTCTTGCGGAGCAAATCAGACGGGACGTTGAAAGCACAAAGGCTTTTTTTGCTCACCGTTATGGGTGGGAAATTAAATAAAATAAACCGGCGCAGCGCGAAATGTGCTGCGCTTTCATATAAGAAAGGATAAATCGGATGAAACGTATCGTTTCTCTCTTGCTATGCCTTGCAACGCTTATTTCAACAGCTGCGATGATGGCTTTGCCTTCCTTGGCAATTGATGATCCTGAGGTTCAGAATATAAGCGGTGCGCTTGTCTATAATTTCGAAAACGAAAAAACCATATATAAATACAAGGACACACAGAAGATATATCCCACGTCCACGGTTAAGATAATGACGGGAATCCTTGCAATTGAAGCTCTTGGAGACAGGCTTGATGAAAAGATCACTATCACAAGCGAAATGATCTCAAAGGTTTCCGGTAATAATATCAAGCTTGAAGCAGGAGACGTTGTTACGGTCAAGGATATGATATGGACTCTTCTTGTAAACGGAGCGAACGACAGTGCATACGTTCTTGCATATGCTGTTTCCGGAAGCCTTGAAAAGTTTATCACCAAAATGAACACAAGAGCCAAGGAGCTTGGCGCTATTCACACAAATTACGTTAATCCCACGGGTATGCACGATGAAAATATGTATACCACGGTTGCAGATACGGCAATTATTGCCCGACACGCATATACGCTTCCTATGTTTATGGAGTGCAGCTCCTCTATGAAATATTCAATGGAGTCGTTTAACCACACTGTGCATAACAGAAATTGCTTGCTGACTCTTTATTATGATAAGAATTATTATGATTCTCAGGCGAGGGGAATGAATGCGGGATCCACTCCTCAGGGTGGGCACAGCGTTGTTACCACCGCGACTAACGGAGAGCTTTCATATCTGATTGTTGTTATGGGCGGAGAAACCGTTGAAGGAACTATTTATTCTTATACCACGGCGTCAAAGCTTATAGACTGGGCGTTTGAGTCCTTTAATTATATCGAGGTGCTCTCTCCCAATAAGATAATCTGCGATATCCCCGTAAGTCTTTCCTCCGTAACTGATATGGTAAACTTGGTTTCAAGTGATACTCTCAGCGTATATCTTCCCTCCGACGTTGATCCTGAAACGGCAATTGAGCTCAGCTACGTTACATATACGGAGCAGCTGCAGTCGCCCGTAACAAAAGGTCAGGTTTGCGGAAGCGTTACCGCAACCTACAACGGAGAGATCCTTGGAACGTCGGATATCGTTGCAACGGCAGACGTTGCAAGAAGCGAACTGCTTTATACGTTCTATAAGATAGAGCAATTTTCCAAGAGCAAGTTTTTTATAGCAACCATAGTTTCTGCTGTCATACTGACGGTTATTTATATTTTCGGAACGGCATTTCTTCGTGCGAGAAGACCTAATAAGCGTCGTAGATATTAATAACACAAAACCGGCCAAAAGGTCGGTTTTGGTTTTGTGAGCGGCTTGAAGACGGATGCAGGTGCCATAAAACAAAAACTTTCCCTATAACTGTTGTAAATAAGCAGTATAACTGTTATAATTAAATCAACTAAAAAATCGCGAGGTTTAATTATGGATGCAAGAACACAGAGAAAGCTTGAATTCCTTGATTGGGAGCTGGGAGTTTTCTTCCATTTCGGTATCAGAACGTATTATGAAGGCCATATAGACTGGGATTTGAAGCCTATGGATGCTTCCGCCTTTAATCCCACGGAGCTTGATTGTGAGCAGTGGATCTCAACGATTGCTGAAGCAGGCGCAAAATATGCTATCCTCGTTTGTAAGCATCACGACGGATTTGCTAACTGGCCCTCTGCTTACACGGATTACAGCGTTGCAAACACACCCTGGAAGGACGGAAAGGGTGATATCGTTCGTGAATTCACAGATGCCTGCCGCAAGTATGGCTTGAAGGTTGGTCTTTATTATTCCCCCGCGCAGTTTGGTTCCTCCAGTCAGGATTCAACTGATTACGACACGTATTTTATCAATCAGATCAGCGAGCTTCTTACAAACTATGGTAAGATCGATTATCTCTGGTTTGACGGATGCGGAAGCGAGGAGCACGAATACGATCAGAAGAGAATTATTGGCGCTATCAGAAGCATGCAGCCTGAAATTCTTATATTTAATATGTGGGATCCCGATACACGTTGGATCGGTAACGAGGACGGTATTGCAGGACTTACGGATGGTCCCGAGACAAACTCTCTGGATTTCTCCGTTCAGACAGACAGAAAGGACCTTCTTGAAGAAGAGATCCTTATGCCTGCTGAGTGCGACTGCAAGATTCGTCGCAACTGGTTCTATGGAGACGCCGATCTGCCCACGCTTAAGAGCCTTGAGGAGCTTTGGGGTATGTACCTCTATTCCGTTGGCCACGGTGCAAATCTTCTTCTCAATATCGGACCTGACAGACGCGGACTTCTTATGGACGAGGACGTGAAGAGATTCAAGGAGCTTGGAGATAAGATCAAGAAGGAATTCTCTAATCCTGTTTGCACGTTTGATCAGTTCAGACGCGAGGATGACAAGATGGTCGTTGACGTTCCCCGTGATACTCCTGTCAGATGGCTGGTTATTGAAGAGGATATCACAGAGGGCTCTGCCGTTACGGAATATGACGTTGAAATGGCACCCACGCAGTTTGGTGAATTCAAAACTGTGTTCCGCGGCTATAAGATTGGTCATAAGGCTATCGTTCCCATGTACAATCTTCCCACACGCTGCGTTGTTATCAAGGTAACAGGCAAGCGCAAGGACTTTAAGTTCAGAAATATCACGATTTATTAATAACGAAAGCTGTCCGCTTTGCAAGCGGGCAGCTTAAGTTGATTTTGGAGAAATATGAAAAATAAGAAGTTATTTATTATTGCGGCTGTTGTGGTGCTGGTTGTAGTGGCAGCAGCGGCGATCATTATTATTGGAAAGAACAGCTCTGATAACAAGGACGACGACAGAGTTTACGTAAATCTTGTTGACAAATATGCAACAGAAGGTATAAGAAGTCATATTGTCATTCCCGAAAGAGCAAGCGGCGAAGGGGAGAGCTACGTCAAGGAAGAGGCTCCCATAAAGGTATATGAGAAGTTTACTCTCACAGAAGATGAGGTGGCTAAGATGAAAGAGCTGGTTGCACAGGGCGACTGGCATCTGATGGCAGCTGCCAAGTTCAGCGATTCTGCTGCGAAGGCTCATTTCAAAAATATCTTCGCATATAGCGGACTTGACCTCAGCTATAATGCAAAAACAACTTATTATATTATCAGAACAAGCGAAGGCGGATTTATTTCAGCTTCTAAGTTTATGCCCGCTTCAAGCTGCGAGATCGCAGTTTTTGACGTTGAGGACTACTCATATTATTACATAAGATTTGATAACTGAGAAAAGCTCCTGCATTTTTAATGCAGGGGCTTTTTTGTAAGTATCAATCTGAGGTGTTATACGTAGTCGGCTGTATTTGCTTCAGCTTTACGCTGATGCTGCTTCCGTTGGAAAGGTTGGCAATTATGGAGACAAGCTGTCCGCTTTCATTCATAACCACCTTTCCGGAGAGGGTGTCGCTGATAAATTCTGCTTCGGTCATACCGCTTTCTGCGGTTTCAATGCCGGATAACATATCCTTTTCAATGGAGAACACGTATTCAAGCGCCTGTACCACTCCGGCTGCGCGCTCTCCAAAGGGGATCTCTATATCTCCCATTTTGCCTTTATACTGTCCGTTGGATTTTTCAAGGGTGTAGCCTCTTATTATTTGTGGGGAGATATATTCAACTCTGATTATTTCTCTTTTTCCCTCTTCGTTTGGCGCGGACATAGATATTTTTGCTTCGTTTTCATGTCCGTTATATATGAGAGTACATTCAAAAGAAAGCTCACGGTTTTGATAGGAGAAAAAATCCTCTGATTTGGAGCTGCATCCGCAAAGAAGTATGCAACAGATAATCATAGCGCTGAAAAATTTCATAAAACCTCGCAAACAAAAAACGCATATATGAAAATATATGCGTTCTTATTCTGAGTTATGACAGCAGAGCAATAAGGTTTTCGGCGGAAAAGCCCCTTTCCGTGTAGCAAAGCTCCTGCATAAGTGCGAGGTTTTCCTCGCTGTATTCTATTTCCTTGGAATAAAGCTTTGCGGCGTTCACATAGCTTTCCAAGGTGGTGTCTTTTGCTATGAGCGCGATCATCGCTGTGCTTATAGCTGCAAGATTGATTTTTGAGAGCACGTCTCCGTCGAACACGGCCTTCATAAAATATCTCCAGACGAAATAAATGAATATACTGTTGAGATATTCCTCGTTTATTTCAGGCTTTTTGTCTTCAAGCCCTTCCAAAGACTTAGTCCACACCTCGTCTATTGGCTCGAAATCCTCAAATGCCGAAACAAAGGCTTTTATATCGGCTTCATTTGCTTGAAATTCAGTTTCTTCAGGTTCTGAATTTTCAAGCTCCGAAAAATCAATTCCGTCCTGAATCGCTTCTGCATAGGAAATCAAGGCGCCGATCTTTTCTGCTATGGAGGCGTCGTTTCTTTGCAGAAGTGAGAAAATATTTTCTCGTGCTTTTATAAGAAATTCGTATAATTGAAAGTCGATTTCTTCCGTTTCCTCGTCGGGAATATCAGCTTCGAAAAATTGAGTGTTGTTTCCTTCGGTTAGTATTATCCTTGCGGCTTCCTCGCAGCAGAGACCAATGCCGCCTTCTTTTTTATCGCCGAACCATTCGTAATATCTTGGATGCTCGGCGCAAATATTGCAAAGATGGTCTTCGCCAAGGTTTATGAAGATATCGCAAAGGTTTTTATCATTGAGAAAAGGACAGCGTTCGCCGCAAAGCACAAAGGAGGAATCCTTTATGCTCTCGCAAAGTCTTTTTCCGAAGCTGCCTTCAACGCTGCGGTAGTAGTCTTCCGTTTTTTTGTCAATGCATATTTCCCAGCCGATGCAGCAGTTGTCAGTGCAGCGCTCGGCTATGCATTGGAAATTTTTATAATAGGTGGGTAATCTCAGCTTCATTTTGAAAGACCTTCGAGAAAATCACACAGCTCACCAAATGAGCCTCTCATACATTCGCAGGGATATTTTTCGCTTGGAATGATGCAGTCGGTAACGAGATACGTGTCAAGTCCTGCCGCTTTCGCCGCATATCCGTCCTCGCGCTCATCGTTTCCGACCATAAGGCATCTTTCGGGAGCAACGCCGATTCTTTCACAGATGGATTTATAATACATCGGGTTGGGCTTGCAATAGGAGTCGGTTTCATAGGAGGTTATGAGGTCAAAATCCTTTTCGTTAAGGTCTATCCAGCTGATTCTTGTCAGCTGACCTTGTCTGGGGAAAAGAGGATTTGTGGCAAGAACAACCTTGCCCGCCGCCTTTCGCGCAAGCTCCACAGCATTTTTTGCCAGAGGGTTGCTTTTTGTAGCGCTTTTTACGTTCTGAAATCCTTTGGTGTAGAATTCGTCGCAGGTGTTTTTAGCTGCTGTGATATCTTTGCCTGCTATTTTTTCGAAAGCTTCCCAGAAAACCTCGCCGTTTTTGCGGCTGCCGTCGTTTTTTACCATTGCGGCGGTGCCTGCCCAGATATTATCAACGAGAGCTTTGGGCTCAAATCCGTAAGGAGCCAACGCGACGCAGAGATTTTTGAAATATGCCTGCATAAAGTCGTCCATATTCATTGGGAGGAGAGTTCCGACAAGGTCGAAAAGAACAGCGTCGTATTTTTTCATGATCTTCACCTTATTTTTTAGCAAGAGTTTTGATTCCTCGCTCAAACGCGGCGAGGAAAGCGTCTATTTCCGCTTCTGTATTTTCGTGAGAGAGGCTTATTCTAACGGAAGTGTCTGCTTCGTCCTTGGGGAGACCGTATGCCAGAAGAGCCTTGCTTGGTCCTGATGAATGGGTTGAACATGCGCTTCCCGCGGAAATGCAAATTCCTTCGCCTGAGAGATAGTTAAGCATAATTTCGCTTCTGATACCGGGGAGCGTTACGTTAATGATATTGGGAAGAGATTTTTCGGGAATATTGGGGCGAACGTTCATTTCGCTGAGGGCAGAAAGGATCTTTTCTCTGAGAGCGGAAATCTTTTCTGTTCGATCTGCCATCTGAGCCTTGCCTTCTGTTGCTGCAGTTCCGAAGGCAACGATTGCGGGAACGTTTTCCGTTCCGCTTCTGAAATCGTCTTCCTGACCGCCACCGTAAAGAATGGGGATTATTCTTTTTGCCGTTATCATATCGTGAGTAACGTAAAGAGCGCCTGCTCCCTTAGGAGCAAATATTTTATGTGCGCTGATGGAAAGAAGATCGGCGCCAAGGCTTGTGGGCGTGAATTTTGTTTTAAGATAAGCCTGAACTGCATCAACGTGGCAAACAGCCTTTGGGGAAGCGGCGCGGATCAGCTGAAACGCGCTTTTAACGTCGTAAATTGCGCCGGTTTCGTTGTTTGCAAGCATAAAGGATGCAAGGATGGTATTATTGTCCGCATTTTCTCTGATATAGTCAAGGTCAAGTACGCCGCCCGTTGTGGGCACCTCGAAAACTGTAAAGCCTTCGGCTTCAAGTCGCTTAGCGGCATTTACGACGGAGGAATGTTCTCCGTCTGAAATAAATATTTTTCCTCGGCTTCCGTTCTTTACGGGTCTGTCCTTGGCAAAAACGCTGCCGAAAATTGCCATATTATTTGCTTCTGTTCCGCCGGACGTGAAGAACAGTCGGCAATCGCTGTCTCGTCTGAACCCAAGGGACAGGATAACCTGTCGTCTTGCTTCGTCCAGCATTTTCTTTGCTTCATTACCAATCTTATGAACGGAAGAGGGGTTGCCGTAGCAAACAGTCAAAGCCTCTCCCATTTTTTTGAGAGAGGCCTCGGACGGTTTTGTCGTTGCGCTGTTATCAAGATAAATATAATTCATAAACGATCTTATTATTTGAAATTGAAATAGCTGATAATTGAATCAAGCTCTGTGAGGTGGTTTTCGTAATAATCGGGTGTTGATGTATAGAGCATATAGTAAACGTAGTTTTCGCGAATAACGGCTGAGCAAACAAAATTGTATTTAACGTCTGCCATTTTAGCTGTGTAGGTATACTGCATACCCTTGACGTCGCCCATTGTGATTTCCTTTTCGCTGACAGCCTCGTAGTTATCAAAGGCTTCTGTGAACTGCTTCTGATAGCCCTTCCACCAATCTGCCACAGTGATGGATCCGTTTTCAAGTCCGTATGCCGTAACGGAAACGCTTGAAGCGTCTCCTGCAGAAACGTAAGCGCTTGTATAAAGCGTTGCTGTGTCAACAATCCAGCTTTCAGGCACGTAGAAAAGGTAATCTGCATCCTCGGATGATGCAAGCTGATATCCGTCGGGAGTGGTGTTGTCGCTGTTTTTATTACAGCCTGCAAGAACGAGACAAAGCGCTATAAGCAGAGCTGCAACGGAAAGTATTTTTTTCATAGCTGTTCTCTTTTCCTTCGATTATTCGTAAAGGGGATATTTTTCGCAGAGCTTTGTAACCTCGGCTCTGATATAGTCCGCCTTTTCCTCAAACTGTGTAGCTGTGAGCGTGATAAGGTGAGCAAGAACCTTCATATCCTCTTCCTTAAGGCCGCGGCTTGTTACTGCGGGCGTACCGATTCTGATACCGCTTGTAACGAAGGGCTTTCCAGGATCGTTGGGGATGGAGTTCTTGTTAACTGTGATATAAACCTCGTCAAGTCTTTTTTCAAGCTCCTTGCCTGTGATATGCATGGGGCGAAGGTCGAGAAGCATAAGGTGGTTATCCGTTCCGCCTGAAACGAGATCGAAGCCGCCTTCAAGAAGGCCTTCTGCCAGTGCCTTGGCATTTTTTGCAACCTGCTCCTGATAAGCCTTAAATTCGGGCTTCAGAGCCTCGCCGAAGCAAACTGCCTTTGCAGCGATGATGTGCTCAAGAGGACCGCCCTGCATTCCGGGGAAAACAGCCTTGTCGATAGCCTTTGCATATTCCTCGCGGCAAAGGATGAGACCGCCGCGGGGGCCGCGGAGAGGTTTATGAGTTGTTGTTGTAACGATGTCTGCATAAGGAACGGGAGAGGGATGAACGCCTGCGGCAACAAGACCTGCGATGTGCGCCATATCCACCATGAATATTGCTCCAACCTTCTTTGCGATTTTGGAAATTCTTGCAAAATCAATAGTTCTTGCATAAGCGGAAGCGCCTGCAACGATAAGCTTAGGCTGAGCTTCAATTGCCATTTTTTCCATTTCGTCGTAGTTGATGAAGCCTGATTCGTCAACGCCGTAGGAAACGAAATTGTAATTCTTACCGGAGAAGTTTACGGGGCTACCGTGAGTGAGGTGTCCGCCGTGAGCCAGATTCATCCCCATAACTGTGTCGCCGTGGTTGAGAAGAGCCATATAAACGGCGGTGTTTGCCTGAGCGCCTGAATGGGGCTGTACGTTTGCATGCTCAGCGCCGAAGAGCTTCTTTGCGCGGTCGATTGCGATCTGCTCTGTAACGTCAACACATTCGCATCCGCCGTAGTAGCGATGTCCGGGATATCCCTCTGCATATTTATTTGTAAGGGGAGTGCCCATAGCCAGCATTACAGCTTCTGAAACTGCATTTTCGCTTGCGATAAGCTCGAGGCCTCTTTTCTGTCTTTTATATTCAGCATCAATGGAATTGCCAACCTCGGGATCGTATTCTTTGAGCATTTCAATAACGTTTTTGATCATGTTTTTGTGGGTCCTTTCAGTGTACTATTTATCTATTTTACAATATTTATCTATTGATTTCAAGGACTTTTTGTAAATGGTGTTGAAAAAGAGGGCAAAAAAGTCCCGTAAAACAAAATTACGGGACTTTTAGTGTTTCATAGAAGCTGTTTTGCGCGGTTAATGAGAGAATTCTTTTCGTTTGGGATCTTTTCTTCAACCACGTCAAAAAGGAGCCTTTGCAGGATGTCTCCGATTTTTTTACCCTTAGCGCCCAGCTCAGACACGTCGCGTCCGCTGATATCAAGAGCGGCAACGGTCAGGCAGGCGTTTTCACTTTTCAGCTGATTTATAATTTGTTCGCTTTTCAGAAGATAATCAAACTGGTGGTGATACAAGGGATTTTGCGCCGAAAGATCGGCGCGGCGTATTGCCATTATTGAGTTTGTATCAACGTCGGGATGCTTGGCAAGATATTTGCCCAGGGCTTTTCTGGTCGCCTCGGGGCGAACGTCGTGAAGCTCGATCAGCGAACAAACGGCGTCTATGGTTTTGTTGTCCATTTTCAATCGCTTCAGAATATCCCTTGCCATTATTGCGCTTTCCTTTGGATGCCCGTAGAAATGCCCAATGCCTTTTTCGTCAATAATCATCATTTTCGGCTTTGCGATGTCGTGGAAAAGCGCGGCATATCGCAAAACGGGAGTGGGCGGAGTTGCAGCAACCACCTTTACTATATGAGTGTAAACGTCGTAAACGTGGTGTGGATTTTTCTGATCAAGATCAATAGTGGGCAAAAGCTCGGGGATAACGTAAGCAAAAACGCAGCTGAAGTCAGTAAGTATCCTTTCGGCCGCCTTGCCACAAAGAAGCTTTGTCAGCTCTGTGGCAATTCTTTCTGCGCTGACGTGGCAAAGAAGCTCAAAATTATCTTTTATAGCCTTGGCAGTTTCCTCTTCGATCTCAAAATCAAGCGTTGAGGCAAAGCGCAGAGCCCTCATTATTCTGAGCGCATCCTCGTCGAATCGCCTGGAGGGATTTCCGACGCAGCGGATCAGCCCTTTTTTCAGATCCTCCTGCCCTCCAAAATTATCAACAATACCGCTCTTTTCGCTATACGCCATAGCATTGATCGTAAAATCTCGGCGAGACAGATCGTCTGATAGCTTGTCTGTGAGAGTAACCCTGTCAGGATGTCTGTGGTCGGAATATTCCCCGTCTGCGCGAAAGGTCGTTATTTCAAGAGGATTTGAGTCGGACAAAACAGTAACTGTGCCGTGCTTTATGCCGGTGTCGATGATCTTATAATCTCCAAGCGCGGCTTTAGTTTCCTCGGGCTTGGCAGAGGTTGTAATGTCGTAGTCGTACGGAGCCTTGGAAAGAAGCGCATCGCGAACGCAGCCGCCCACGATATAAGCCTCGTGGCCCGCTTCCTCAAGCTTTTTTATTATTCTGCTGACGTATTCGGGCATCTGTAATATCAAATCCAACGCTCCCTTCTTTTGATTATTCCTTGTCGTTGAGCTGATGATCGATCCAGTCCATACGCATTTTGATGAAATCTCGGAGGAACTGAACCTGTTTTTTGTAGGTGTCGTGTTCAATGACGAATTCGGGCTGAAGACCGACCTGATAGGGAAGAATGTCCCATTTTTCAAAATTTGCATTTGCGGATGGCGTGATATATTCCTCGGCATAGTCGATTGCAGCCATAAAGCAGTCGTAAAGCTCGTCCCTTATCTCGTTGTAGCGGTTTCTCACTCTTTCGACGAACGCTTCGTCCTCCATAAGAGGACAGAGCCAATTGTAGTAAACGTAGTTGTATTCCGTCGCCAGACAGCACCACGCCTCGTAATTAAGAAAATCGGTGTTGCTGTTGCCGAAAGCGATATCGTAGTCCCAGACGGGACCCATTTTGATTTTTCCCTCGGGTTGTTTGGTCATAAAAACGCTTCTGCGCATAGCGCCGTCGGAATTGAAGGAGATTTCGGTTAAAATAAACCAGTCGATAAGCGAGTCAACGTCAATAAATCTGTCGTAGCCGTTTTTAGAGCTGACGGCGCCGTCGGCAACAACGAAATAGCTTCTGATATATTCCTTGTATTCGGCGAAATCAAGAGCGCTTGAGGGCTCGAGGATAGCAACGCGATTCATAAAATCGGTTGAGAATGATCTTTCTCCGTCCAATTGGTCGGAGCCGCCGATTTCAAGCAGATATCCTGTTCCAAGCGTTGTTGCATCCTCCGCAAGAGAGATTCGCTCTTCTCCTGCTTCTATCTGCTCGCCGAGGGAGTAAACCCCCAGATATTCGCCGTTCAGAAATACGTCTACGGGATATTGAGTTGCATAGCAGTCCATATTGTCAAGGAGCTTGGCAGCCTCCAGCGCAACGTAGTTTCGCATAAGAGCCTTGTCGTTGTAATTTGCCAAAAGAACCCATTCTTTGCCCTTGTTCAGTCCCAGCAGGGAAACGTCGCGATCGAATTTTATTTTGTATGGCTTTTTGTCATACCATGTCCACGTTGAGTTTCCCCTGCCTTTTATGCGGATATCTGTCAGGGTGGTTGAGGGCAGATTGTCGGAAAACTCGCTTTCGATGGCAATTTCTGCATCGAGATAGTTTTCCTTGTCGAGTATAGCGGCATTACCATCTGTGTTGATAACAACGACGGGCAGCTTTGTTTTAACGTTTGTTTCGACCTTGTATTTTTTTGCCTTTCCGTCCTTGTCCTTTATGCTGACGTAGCATCCCAGCGGGGATAGAAGATCGATTCCGTCCGCATCTCCACGGCAGGCATCGTCAACCGTAACGCTGCCGCCGGTGATTTCAAAGTTGATTTTTGCATTTCTGAGAGCCGATGGGGCAACAACCCCGTCGAAATCTGCAACGAGAGTGTTTTTCTTAACTTTCCAGACAACGTCGGAGGAGCAAAGTGAGCCGTCGCTCTTCATGGTTGCGCCGAGAATGGATGATGAGGATTTTCCGCCAAGGACGTATCCCTTGAGCTCAAAGCCGTTCAGGCTTTTTGCCTTGAAATGCTTTGCGGCAAGGTCCAGATTGCAGGGATTGTCCCATAAAACGTGGCATCTGGGCGCGTCTATCTTGATTTCAGTATAGTCGAAGCTGCCGAAAAGGCATATTTTGCCCTCGTCCTCGGTTTTTACGGTCAGATTTCCGTTCAGCTTAACCTTGTCTCCGATCTTGATTCTGCAGGGAAAGGGGATGGTGAAGCTTTCGGAGAAATCTATATTGGAAAGATGGATCGTTTCGTTTTCAAAATCAAAATATTCGGGCAGAGAGCAAAGCTCTGAAAGCTCCGAGAGGGAGGAGACCTTGCGCTCGCCTGTGGGGAGCGCCTCGCCGTTCAGGGATTTTGCGCATATGTACAATTCGGGGAGATTTATGAGATTTTCGGGAATGAAAATCTCGGAGGCGGGCGCGCTTGCGGTGAATTGCTTGGCTGTGATGTTTCCGTTGAGTGAGAGGATTCCCTCCTCCTCGGTTTCGTAGTGGATAGAGCCGTCAACGGCAAGCGGAAGCCTTGATGTGATAGAAACGGGGCGAGAAATCGTCAGATTTCCTTCAATATTTATATTAATATCAATATAAATGCTTTCAATGTCCGAGGCAAGAAGGGCTTCGAGTCCGATTTGAGAAATGGCAAAGGCGCGCTCCGAGCCGTCCGCCTTAATTGCGATGGCAGCAAGCTTTCCGCCGATGGAGCTTGCCTTGGCGGATTCGCCCTTGGCAGCCGAGAGAGTTGCGGATTTTCCATTTTCGGAATAAACGGTTATTTCCAGATTGTCGTAATATGGATTTGAAAGGCGCAGACGGCCTGAAATTCTTCCGCCGTCTAAAGCGTGTCCGCTTTCGGTTTTGACGAAAACGTCCTTTGAGCCGGCGGAGAGAAGCGCTTCGCCCGCGGACTGATTTGAGCAGGAGAAAGAAAAAATCGCAAATAAAAGAACCAATATTATGGAAAATCCTCTTTTCATTTTCTCACCTCCGCATTTTTCTACATTGTACCACATTTTTTGCGGCGTGTACAGAGGGAGAAGAGCAAACGATAATTTATAGCAGCACGTAGTCGGCGCGTTTTTATCGACCTTTTTTGAAAAAGGTCGCGGATTATCAGGGCA
>JAZORY010000063.1:0-3426 GCA_045656825.1 Candidatus Avispirillum sp. | reverse complement strand
CTCCCACTGGAGAAGGCTAAAGGCTCCCCTTGCTTAGGGGAGCTGTCAGCGAAGCTGACTGAAGGGTAGATTTTAACATAATCAATCTATTTATACCCTTCCGTCTTGCCTTCGGCAATCCACCTCCCCGCCCCAAGGGGCCCCGTGGAATCGTATATTCCTGGGGACTGGGAATCAAGGGGAGGCTCAGTTAGCTAAACGATAATTTGGCGGACTATGTTCGTATTCACCGTAGTGCTGTCCATTCGCAAAAAAGCTCTTGACCGATTGTGGTGTTTATAGTATAATATATTGTGGTATTGTATATAAAATCAAAGTTTTGAAAGGAACGAGATTTGTTATGAAAAATAAAGTTGTTATAGCGATTCTTCTTGTGGTGATGATTCTTCCCTCGATAATTGCTATTGTAAATTATAACAGCGAGCAGGGCGGCGAGGTTAACAGCATCAACGTTGTTTCTATGTCCCTTCTGGACCCTGCGGGCAATATCTTTAATTTCTCCAGAGATGGCGATGAAAAAGAAAAGGAAATGATTGAATATTTCGTTTCAACAAAAACTGATGCTGAGGAAATTGCGGCTATTCCTCCCACAATCGAAAGCGGAAACTACTACCGTCTCAGCGTAAACACGTCCGCCAGTGAAACTGCATATAAATACTATTTCACAAGCAACGTTCAGGACTGCTATTTTGTTGACGGCGACGGAAAAACATATCAGATGTCTGAAAAGAAGGCTCAGAAGTTCCTTTCCAGCGGATATTCTGCCCATCTTTATGAAAACGGAACTCCTCCTATGCTCACAATCACCGGTCAGAATCTTCTGCCCGATGCATGCGTATGGAATTTTGTAAATGCAGACGGTAAGTACACTGTGGCTGAATCCCCCGTTTCTGAGGACGTTGAGGCAATCAAGATCGAGGGCGGCTTTGCGATGGAATTCTCCACTCAGCCCGACTCATTTACTGTTAAGCTCACAGACAAGAAGTCCGGCAGCGTTGTGTTTGACGACGTTTACGACAATATTTCCAGCGTTATCGTAACAAAGAATATGTCTCTCAAGGCTGAGGTTACAGCAAAGTGGTACGAGGATAAAACTCGTAATTACTATGGCGAGCAGGTGTTTGTTTTCGATGCATCTCTCAGCGCTCCTGCTGAATTCTATGCAGGAATCAACGAGATCCAGATCGGCGAATTTATCTGCATCACTGCTGTAAACGTTAACAACGTTGAAAACATTCAGTTTGCAAGCGAGCCCGATATCGGATATGCGCCCAAGTTCTTCGCTCAGGAGGACGGCCTTGCTTATGCGCTGGTTCCCTTTAAGAACGATCTTGAGGCAGGCCAGTATACTCTCTCCTTCAGCTATGGCGGTGCAAGCCAGAACATCAATATCGACCTGAAGACAAGAGATAATGCCTTCAGAACGAGAGAAAAGACCTTTGCAGATGCAGTTATTGAAAACTACTACACAGAAGAGGTTGTAAAGAAGGCAGAGGAGGCTCTTCGTCCTATCGCTCAGGCTACTTCCGAAAAGATGCTTTTCGCAGGTGTATTCCCTGAGGTTTGCGATACAGGCGTTGCAAGCCTTGCAACAGGATATGGTCATACAATCGACGTTAAGGGAACAGATATCAGCTTCTTCCATACAGGCGTTGACTATGCAGGTCCTCTCGGAACTGCTGTAAATGCAGGTAATGCAGGTGAGGTTGTATACGCTGACTATCTTGACCATACAGGCTATATCGTTGTTATCGACCACGGTCTCGGTCTTAAGAGCTGGTATGCTCACCTTGGCAAGATCACGGTAAGCGTTGGCGACGTGGTTAAGACAGGCGACAAGATCGGCGAATTCGGTAACACCGGCTTCTCTAACGAAAACGGTGTTCACGTTGGTTATACAATTTTTGAAACTCCCGTTTGTCAGTATACACTTTGGGAGGACGGAAACAACAAGTGTGTTCCCGTATATAAACCCGAATAAAATTATGAGAGCTGAGCCCTTGCAGTTAAAAAAACTGTAAGGGTTAGGTTCTTATTTTGTTTTTTAGGGGAGATTTGTAAATTGACGACAGAAAAAATGTTTTCTCAAATATATTTTGGTTAATTTGACATAGTTCTTTGATTGACTTAAAAGTGCCCTGTATGGTAAAATAAGAGAGTGAGATAAAGTCTTCGTAACTGACGGAAAAAGGCGGCTGGCAGCGGCCTTGGCGGGTTACCGCGAGGAAACGAAGAATACACTTGTCGACCGTCTGGGCATGCTCTCTCCGAAGAAATGGGGAGGAGTGTGCTTTTTTGATTTTTAAGGGTAAAGATCAAAAAGAGGTAAAAGTGAAAAGCGAAAAGGCAAGGTGGCTTTTCGCTTAGCTCAAATTAGTTTGAAATTCTTTTTTGAAAGGATCAATATATGAAAAAAATAGCTGTGATTATGGGTAGCGCAAGCGATATGCCCGTAGTTGAAAAGGCAATCAACACGCTTAAGGAATATGAAATTCCTTATGAGGTTCACGTTTATAGCGCACACAGAACTCCTGAAGCTTGTGCTGAGTTTGTTCGTGGTGCGAGAGATAACGGCTTTGGCGTTATCGTTGCTGCGGCAGGTATGGCGGCTCACCTTGCAGGCGCGGTTGCCGCAAACACAACTCTTCCCGTTATCGGTATTCCCGTTAAGGGTGGTGTGCTTGACGGACTTGATGCACTTCTTGCAACAGTTCAGATGCCCACAGGTATGCCCGTTGCAACAGTTGCGGTGAATGGAGCGGCAAATGCAGCTCTTCTCGCTATTCAGATCCTCGGCGTAACAGACGCTGACGTTGCAGCAAAGCTTGATGCTAAGAGAGCGGCAGGCAAGGAAGCGGTTCTCGCTAAAGATGCAGAGATCGCTGCACTTTATAATAACTAAGTCAAAAAATAAAATAAAAATTATATATTTTCAAAGGAGATATCACTCATGGAAAAGACTCTCGTTTATACAGGTAAGACAAAGGACGTATTTGCTCTTGAAAACGGTAACTATCTTCTCAAGTTCAAGGATGATTGCACAGGCAAGGACGGCGTTTTCGATCCCGGTGAAAATGCAGTTGGTCTCACAATTGACGGTGTTGGCGACGTGAATCTTCGTATGTCCATCTATTTCTTCGAAAAGGTTAACGCAGCAGGCATCAAAACTCACTACGTAAGCGCAGACCTTGCAAACACAACAATGGAGGTTCTTCCCGGCAAGGTGTTCGGTAAGGGACTTGAGGTTATTTGCCGTCATAAGGCAGTTGGTAGCTTCTTCCGTCGTTACAGCGACTACATCGAAGAGGGCGCAGACCTTCCCGCATACGTTGAAACAACATTCAAGAACGACGAAAAGGGTGATCCCCTTGTAACAAAGGACGGCCTTGTAGACCTTGGCGTTATGACAACAGAGCAGTATGACGA
>JAZORY010000062.1:0-63444 GCA_045656825.1 Candidatus Avispirillum sp. | reverse complement strand
TTAGCTTAGCGCTACGGGCTAAAAATGCTCCACCGGAGCATTTTAGTCGCGCCTACGGCATGCGACCGCCCTTTCGAGTCCCGTCAATGAAGGTCTACCAAAAGAAAAAGCACACCAAATGGTGTGCTTTTTCTTTTGGTGGGCCTTCGGGGACTCGAACCCAGGACCGACCGGTTATGAGCCGGTAGCTCTAACCAACTGAGCTAAAGGCCCTTAGCTTGTTGCCAAGGCAAATGATATATTATCATATAGGTTTTTATTTGTCAAGGGTTTTTATTAGTCTTTTTTTGTAATATAAATTGTTTTAACGTTGTACGTTAGGTAAGAAGTCAAAACAAAAACGGCGGATACTAGTAGAACTCTAATAATCCTAAAGATTTGGAAAATGTGATGTGCATTTTTCGGCTTGTTGCGGAATGAGACAGTTCTTGAATAATAATTTATTATATGATATAATGTTTTTGTCTTAAACTTCCATAGGAGAAAGATTATTATGCGCGACACAGAACAAAGAGCTGCTGCGAAAGCCTTTGCTGAATATTGGAAAGACAGAGGATATGAAAAGGGAGAAAGCCAACCGTTTTGGCTATCGCTTCTTCGTGATGTCTTGGGTGTAGAAGCTCCTGAAAAATTCATTACATTCGAGGAACAAGTGCGACTTGACCACACAAGCTTTATTGATGGTTTTATCCCGGCAACACACGTGCTTATTGAGCAGAAAGGTCGCAATAAAGACCTTCGCAAACCTATCAAACAGTCGGATGGCACCTTGCTCACTCCGTTCCAACAGGCACAGCGTTATTCTGCTGTTCTGCCGTATTCACAGCGTCCTCGTTGGATTATAACTTGCAATTTCGAAGAATTCCTTGTTTATGATATGGAAAAGCCTAACGGCGAGCCGGAGCAGATTTTTGTAAAAGATCTTGCCAAGGAATATTATCGTCTTATGTTCCTTGTAGATACCGGCGATGATAATATCCGTAGGGAAATGGAAGTTTCCATTCAGGCAGGTAATTTGGTTGGCATACTGTATGATGAAATCTTAAAACAGTATCACGATCCCCAAAATGAAGAGTCTCTCAAAAGCCTTAACAAGCTCATCGTCCGTCTTGTTTTTTGCCTTTATGCAGAAGATGCCGGTGTATTCGGCGGGCACTCCAAATTCCATAATTATATCAAGTCTTTCTCTGCACGCGATATGCGAAAGGCTTTGATTGAACTGTTCAAAATCCTTGACACAAAACCTGAAGATCGTGATCCGTATGAAGATGAGCAACTTGCCTCATTCCCATATGTAAATGGTGGACTGTTTGCGGATGAAAATATTGAAATTCCGCAAATGAATGATGATATTCGTGATTTGCTTCTCCATAATGCAAGTGAGGATTTCGACTGGAGTGATATCAGCCCCACTATTTTCGGTGCAGTATTTGAAAGCACTTTGAATCCCGAAACCCGTCGTAGCGGGGGTATGCACTATACTTCTATCGAAAACATACATAAAGTTATTGACCCGCTATTCCTCGATGAATTGCGCGAAGAATTGGAAGAAATCAAAGCAATTAAGGTTGAAAAAACAAGAGAAAGAAAAATTCATACTTTCCGTGAAAAACTCGGTAGCCTTACTTTCTTTGATCCTGCTTGTGGTTCGGGTAACTTTTTGACCGAAACCTATATTTCTCTGCGCCGTTTGGAAAATGAGGCTATTGAGGTTGTTAAGCAAGGACAAATGTTAATTGATTTTACAGACATTATCAAAGTGTCTATCGGTCAATTTTATGGTATTGAAATCAACGACTTTGCCGTTACTGTTGCCAAGACTGCACTTTGGATTGCTGAAAGCCAAATGATGAAGGAAACGGAGCTTATTACGCACGTTATCCTTGATTTCCTACCCCTTAAATCCTATGCAAATATTGTAGAAGGCAATGCTCTTACTACTGATTGGGAAACTGTTGTTCCGAAGAACCAGCTCAATTATATAATGGGTAATCCGCCTTTTGTTGGTTACTCGTTACAGACAACAGAGCAAAAACAGGATATTCTCTCAATTTATGTAGATGAAAAAGGCAAACCATACAAAACCGCCGGAAAAATTGACTATGTTGCTGGTTGGTATTTTAAGGCTGCCCAAATGATTGCAAACACAAATATCCGTGTTGCGTTTGTATCGACCAATTCTATTACACAAGGTGAACAGGTGGCTGCTGTATGGAAACCACTATATGACCGTTTTAATATTCATATTGACTTTGCTCACCGTACATTCCGTTGGGATAGTGAAGCAAGTGTTAAAGCACACGTTCACTGTGTAATAGTTGGATTTAGTACCGCCTATAATCTACGTGAAAAGCAGTTATATTCTTCTGAAAGAATGCAGCTTGTTAAAAATATCAACGCTTACCTTATAGAAGCACCCGATGTATTTGTAGAAAGCAGAACAAAACCCCTAGCAGATGTTCCCTCTATGAGTAGTGGCGGAAAACCCGTTGAGGGTGGTAATCTGATTTTCACTGAACAAGAAAAGGAAGAATTCTTGGCAATAGAACCTAATGCCGATCTCTATTTTAGACCTTTTATGGGTTCAGACGATTTTATAAATGGTCATACTCGTTGGTGTCTATGGTTGTTAAATGCCTCTCCAAAAGACCTTCGCTCTTTGCCGCATGTGATGGAAAGAGTCGAAAAAGTGCGTGAGTTTAGAGCAGCCAGTGTTAAAGCGGCAACACGTGAATATGCAGCATATCCTACTCGTTTTATGGAAATTAAGCAACCTAACTCTGATTTCCTAATGATACCTGCAACATCTTCCGAGAATAGACGTTATGTACCAATAGGATATCTTGATAAAAACGTAATAGCAAGTAATGCTGCATCATTTGTACCGGATGCAACAATTTATCATTTTGGCGTTTTGACTTCTAATGTTCATATGGCTTGGATGCGTGCGGTTTGTGGAAGATTAGAAATGCGTTATAGATATTCGGTTAATATCGTATACAATAATTTCCTCTGGCCGACACCTACCGACGAACAGAAAGCGGCTATTGAAAAAACTGCGCAGGCAATTCTTGATGCTCGCGCACTCTATCCCGATTGCACTCTTGCAGATTTGTATGACGAAGTTGCTATGCCGCCCGAACTCCGCAAGGCACATCAGGAAAATGACAAAGCAGTTATGCGCGCCTATGGTTTCTGGGGCAAACTCAACACCGAATCCGAATGTGTTGCAGAGCTTATGAAGATGTATCAAAAATTGACAGACAAACGTTAAATCATAGAAAAACTTGATGCTAATAGAATTTTTTAACTCATATAAAAAACACAGAGTTCAAAACTCTGTGTTTTTTTGCTGTCATTTATAGCAAGATATATCAAGGCGGATGTCCGCCGTTTTTATTTACTTATTCTCAATGATTTTATCAAGAGCATCTGCAACGTGGCGACCGATAAGGGCGCAGCCGTTGTTATTAGGATGAACTCCGTCCTCAGACCAGAACCAGAAATCCTTTCCCACGCAGGCAGCGGCAAAATATCCGTCAAGAGGAATATAAACGTCCGCATATTCTCTTGCAAGCTTTCTTGTGATCATTATTTTAGGATTGACGTCCTCGCGGAAATATTCCTTATCCTCTGCGGGAAGCAAAAACTGCTCCATCATAATGATCTTAGCATTTGTTTCCTTTTTAACTCTTTCCAGAATGTTGCGGTAGTTCTCTTCAAACTGCTCATCGGAGAGCCACTGGCGGTTATGTGCACGGTGCCACGTATCGTTAACGCCTATCATAACGCAAACAACGTCGGGCTGCCAATCAATGCAATCTGTTGTCCATCTGCCAACAAGGTCAGAGCTCTGATTTCCTGCGATGCCGAAATTAAGAAATTCGAAATCCATTTCAGGATGGCGGGCTGTGAGATATCTTGTTGCATAGAGCGCAAAGCCCCAGCCAACGTGATGAGGATTATTGCGGTCGCGGCCGCCGTCTGTTATACTATCGCCCTGAAAAAGAATTTTCATAGTTTTATTCCTCTCTTTTAATAAGTTGTGAGCTTTCCTTCAGCCTCAAGCTCGGGGAAGCCATGCTGACGGAGCACCTCGTAAACTGCAACGGCAACTGTGTTTGACAGATTCAGGCTTCGCTGACCGTCGCGCATAGGCAGTCGCACGCATTTTTCATAATTTTCGTGGAGAAAATCCTCGGGCAAGCCCTTTGTTTCTTTGCCGAAAAAGAGATAGACGGGGAGGGGATATTCCACCTCGCTATACGCTCTCGGAGCTTTTGTTGTGAAGCAATAAAAGGCGGCGTCGGGATTTTTCTCGAAGAATTCGTCGACGTTTTTATAAAAGGTGATATCAAGGCTATGCCAATAATCTAGTCCTGCGCGCTTCAGCTTTGCATCGTCTATTTTGAAGCCGAGAGGCTCGATGAGATGTAGGCTTGCGCCGGTTACGGCGCAGGTGCGCGCGATATTGCCGGTGTTCTGAGGGATTTCCGGCTCCCATAATACAATATTTATCTTTCCCATACACATTAGTATATCATTTGTCATAAAAAAAGTAAATAAGATTAATAAAATTTACAAATTGGTATATTATTTGCGGCGAAGTTGTTGTATAATACTGAGATATATAATATATAAGTAAAATATCGTTTTCTTCCTTGTGAAGAAAAGAGAGGAACATAATGAGTTTAATCACTAAAATTTTCGGAACGTACAGCGAAAAGCAGATCAAAAAGATCGTTCCCATAGTAGACAAAATTGAAGCTCTCGGTGATAAATACAAGGCGATGAGCGATGCTGAAATGAGAGCCATGACAGACACCTTCAAGGCAGAGCTTGCCGCTGGCAAAACTCTTGACGATATTCTCCCCGAGGCATTTGCTCTCGTTCGCGAGGCGGCAGACAGAGTGCTTGGAAAGCGCCCCTTCAGAGTTCAGCTGATGTGCGGTATCCTTCTCCATCAGGGAAGAATTGCCGAAATGAAAACAGGTGAGGGAAAAACTCTCGTTGCGGTTCTCCCTTCATACCTTAACGCTCTTGAGGGCAAGGGTGTTCACGTTGTAACGGTAAACGAATATCTTGCTAAAATGGGTCAGGAGGAAATGGGCCGAGTTCATGAATTCCTTGGACTTACGACCGGTCTCGTTATTCACGATCAGACAAAGGCTGAAAAGCAGAAGGCATACAACTGCGATATCACGTATGGTACGAACAATGAGCTGGGCTTTGATTATCTCCGTGATAACATGGTAACCTACAAGGAGCAGCAGACTCAGAGAGGCCACAACTTTGCCATCGTTGACGAGGTGGACTCCATTCTTATTGACGAAGCAAGAACTCCTCTTATTATTTCAGGCCACGGAAACAAGAGCGACGAGCTTTATGCAAAGGCAGAGCAGCTTGCAAAGAGAATGAGCGCCTTCGTTATTAAGGAGCTTGACTCAAAGGAAGATCACGAGTATATCAAGGAAGATTACATTGTTGACGAAAAGGCAAGAAGCTGCACTCTCACAACAAACGGTGTTAAGAAGGCAGAGGAATTTTTCGGAATCGAAAACCTTGCCGACCCTGAAAATGCAAATATCTCTCATCACGTTTATCAGGCTATCCGTGCTCACGGTATTATGAAGCGCGACACAGACTACGTTATCAAGGATAACGAGGTTATGATCGTAGACAGCTTCACAGGCCGTATTATGCCCGGAAGAAGATATTCCGATGGTCTCCATCAGGCAATAGAGGCAAAAGAAGGCGTTGAGATCAAGAGAGAAAACAGAACTATCGCAACGATCACCTTCCAGAACTACTTCAGAATGTACAATAAGCTTTCCGGTATGACAGGTACAGCATTGTCCGAGAAAACGGAGTTTCAGGAAATTTACAATCTGGACGTTGTTGAGGTTCCCACAAACAAGCCTATGATCAGAGTGGACCGCAGCGACGTTGTTTACAAAACAGTTGCAGGCAAGGACCGAGCGATTATCAAGCAGATCAAGGAATGTCATGCTAAGGGACAGCCCGTTCTTGTTGGTACGGTTTCCGTTGAAAAGTCCGAGCTTCTTTCAAGAAAGCTTAAGATGGAGGGCATCCCCCATAACGTTCTTAACGCTAAGTATCACGAAAAGGAAGCGGAGATCGTTGCTCAGGCAGGTAAGCTTGGTGCGGTAACTATTTCAACTAATATGGCTGGTCGAGGAACTGACATTCTTCTCGGTGGTAATGCAGAGTTTCTTGCGAAGAGTCAGATGCGCCGCGAGGGCTATGAGGAAGAAATGATCATGCTGGCAACAGGCTCCTCTCAGTCTGTTTCTGAGGAGGTTTTTGCCGCAAGAGCTTATTTCAAGGAGCTTTACAACAAATATCAGAGCGAGATCCGCCCCGAAGCCGAAAAGGTTTGCGAGGCAGGCGGTCTCTTCGTTATCGGCACAGAGCGCCACGATGCCCGTCGTATAGATAACCAGCTGAGAGGTCGAAGCGGACGTCAGGGCGACCCCGGTCAGTCCAGATTCTATATCTCTCTTCAGGACGATCTTATGCGCCTCTTTGGCGGCGACCGTATGTACAATATGGTAAATCGTCTTGGCGGTGCGCTTGGTGAGGACGATCCCATTGATCTTAAGATGCTTTCCGATGCTATCGAAAGTGCTCAGCGCAAGGTTGAGGATAACAACTTCCAGCGCAGAAAGAACGTTCTTGCTTATGACGACGTTATGAATCAGCAGAGAACCATCATTTATAAGCAGCGTCAGGAGGTTCTTGAGGGAGGCTCTCTCAAGCAGAAGATGATTTCCATGATTGAGGGAACTATCGGCGACAGCGTTGATCAGTTCCTGCACGAAGAGGATATGGCTCTCTGGGATCTTGCATCTCTCAAGGCAAAATATATGGGTCTTCTCTGCAAAGAGGAAGATTTCAATGATCTTGGTGATAATGCGGCAGAGGCAAGAAATCAGGTTCGTGAAGAGCTTCTTTCACGAGCTATGAAGATATATGAGGATAAGGAGCAGAACGTTTTCGGCGAAGAAAACTTCCGCGAGGTTGAAAGAGTTGTTCTTCTTCGCAACGTTGACCAGAAATGGATGGATCATCTTGAGGCGATGGATTCTCTTATGGAAACTATCGGACTTCAGGCATATGCTCAGCGTAATCCCATCAGTGAATACAGAATCGTTGGTGCAGATCTCTTTGATGAAATGGTTATGATGATCCGCGACGACACAGTGAGAATGCTTCTTTCAGTTATGCCCCGCGAGCAGATCAAGCGAGTTGAGGTTGCAAAGCCCGTTGCAGCAGGATTTGCAGGCGCGGGAGACGGAACGCTTAAGAAGAAGCCCGTCGTTAAAAAGGCATCTGAAAAGATTGGAAGAAACGACCCTTGTCCTTGTGGAAGCGGCAAAAAATACAAGAAATGTTGCGGAGCAAATAACAACAATGAAGAAAACTAAGGCTCTTGGAATTATGATGATGGCTGTGGGCGCTTTCTTTCTTATTAACCCCACAGTGAATATTATTGATATTATCCCTGATTTTATCGGATATCTTCTTATGGTTCTTGGAATTGATCGCCTTGCCGATATGGAGGACCATTTTGCAGAGGCAAAGAAATGCTTTGTTTTGCTGACGGTTGTCAGCGCAGCAAAAACGATTTCTTGCCTGCTTCTGACAGTTATTGACGGAACTTTTGTTATATTGCTGTCCTTCGTTTTTGCATTACTTGAAGCACTTTTCTTTATTCCCGCTATGATAAAAACAGTTGGTGGATTTCAGTATTATGGACTCCGTCTTGAAAGCAAGGCTTGCGACGGTATCTATAAAAAGGCTATGGTAAAGGACGAAAACGGAAATAAGTTCAAGGGCGAGAAGAAGCTCTGCTCAGCAGATTCTGTTCTTGCGTTCTCTATCGTTGCATTTATTATCCGTGCGATTTGTTATTTCCTTCCTCAGATACCCACATTGTTTTCCTATGGCGATTCATTGGTTATCAATGACGAGAATATTCGTGATATGGCTGATTTCATTCCTCATATGTACGTGCTGTGCGGCGTTTTGGTTTTGGCAACGTCTCTTCCATGGGCTGTTCGCTTTTACAGATATATAAAGGGAATCGCAGGCGACGAGGCTCTTTTTGAGGCTCTTGAAAATAAGTATTCAGAAACAGTTGCTCCGAACGAAAGCTATTTTGCAGAAAAGAAGACAAAGGCAGTCTGGGTAGTAACGATTCTTGCTGCGGTTTTCTGCTTCAGTATTTACGTGGACTACGTAAACTGGCTTCCTTCAGGTGCTGCCTGTGTATTTTTTGCAGCTATTGCCCTGATGCTTAAAAAGACGTCAAGAGTGGCGATTCCTGCGGCTATATTCGGGTTCTTGGGAATTATCCCCTCTGCGCTGGAGGTTATCTGGCAGTATCAGTATGCTGAGATGAAGTATACTCCTTCATCCTTCCTTTACGGAATTGGTCAGTCTGAGGTGATGTATCCCAGAATTATGGCAGCTGAGGCTCTTGGCGCAGCCTTCCTTATTGCTTGTATCTGGCTTTGTGCTAAGTGCATTGAAGGTATGACGCGCCAGCATTGTGTGCTTTATGAAAAGTCCCGTCCTGAAACAAGAGGTGGCAAGGGCGAGGCGCTGTGCGCAGCCATTATGAGAGAATACAGAATTGCATTTGCTCTTATGACGGCTATGGCTGTCGTTTCAGCCTCCCACGGATTTGTAGCAGTTTATTATCCTGAAATATGGATTCTTAATATCGTTATCGGAGTTGTGATGGCGGTGTTCCTTTTCAGAGCACATGCTGTTGCGCAGGATGAGCTTTACGATAGACTCAGCGAGCGCACGTAATAGTTTTTATTGACTAATTTTGTCATTTGTGTTAAAATATTGACATCAATTAAATATGAAAGGAAAAACTGAAATGAAAAAGTTTTTTAGCGATTTCAAGGCCTTCGCATTGAAGGGTAACATTATCGATATGGCAGTCGGCGTTGTGATCGGCGGCGCGTTCGGTAAAATCGTTACGTCTCTTGTAAACGATATTATCTCTCCCCTGATCAGCCTTGCAACAGGCAAGGTTATGCTCACAGACCTTAAGGTTGTTTTCCAGGAAGCAGTTCTTGATGAGGCAGGCGCGGTTATCACTCCCGAGTCTGCGCTTATGTACGGTAATTTCATCCAGACTATTATTGACTTCCTTATCATCGCCTTCTCCATCTTCGTTGTTCTTCGCGTTGTAATGAACGCTCAGAAGAAGCTTGACGAGCTCACAAAGAAGAAGGAAGAGGAAGTTGTTGAGGAAGCACCTGCTGAGCCCGTTGAAGACGAGCTTGCAGTTCTCAAGGAAATCCGCGAGCTTCTTAAGAAGGACTAAATACATATGCAAAAAGGAGGCTTTGCCTCCTTTTTTGTTTTTAGCGGAACTAAAAGGTTTTCCATAGTTATTGACTAAAATCAGCTTATATGGTAAACTAACTTTGTATAATATAAAATAAGGAACGGTTTGAAAAATGGCAACTAAATTGTATACAACATCGTTTATGATGCCCTGCCAGGATATGAACGGCACATCATCTCTCCCCCCTCTTTCAAAGCTGAATTTCTGGTGCCGTAACGGCGACTCAGGCGTTGGTGAGGACGATGAGCTCTTCATAGGCTACGGTCATGTTCCCTCTCCCTATCCCTACAAGATGCAGGATATGTACACAAGAGAGCTGCACGATCGTGAAATGCACGCCGTTGTGCTTGAAAATGAATATCTCAAGGCAACCTTCCTCCCTGAATGGGGCGGAAAGCTTATGAGCCTTATTGATAAAGAAAAGAATTGTGATCTGCTTTACTGCAACACGGTTATGCGTCCCTGCAACCTTGCTATCAGAAATGCATGGACCTCCGGTGGCGTTGAATGGAACTGCGGTATCTTCGGACACAACGTTCACACCTGTGATACTATGTTCACAACAACAACTGAGCTTGATGACGGAACTCCCGTTCTTCGTATGTACGAATATGAGAGAATTCGCCGCGTAGTTCAGCAGATGGATTTCTTCCTTCCCGAAGGCTCCCGTATGCTCTACGTTCGCAACCGTATTATCAATCCCCTTCCCACAGTTGTTCCTATGTATTGGTGGAGCAATATTGCTGTTCCCGAAACTCCCGATACAAGAATTATCGTTAACGCTGACAGCGCTTATATGGCAGATAACGGAACAAGCCTTCAGGATATGCTCACGTATAGCGGTGCGGACTGTACGTATCCTATAAACGTTCCCGCGGCTATGGACTTCTTCTATAAGATCCCCGATTTCAAGCGCCGTTATGAAGCTGCTCTTGATGCTGACGGATACGGACTTATTCAGACTTCCACCTATCGCCTTAAGGGCAGAAAGCTCTTCTGTTGGGGACAGAACCCCGGTGGCGACCGTTGGCAGGAATATCTTACAGAGGATGGATCATCCGACAGATATATCGAAATTCAGGCAGGCCTTGCTCATACACAGTATGAATGCCTTCCTATGCCTCCCAACACAACTTGGGAATGGCTTGAGGCTTACGGCGCTATGAACGCCGACGGCGATAAGGTTCACGGAGATTGGCAGGAGGCAAAGGCGGAGGTTGCTGCCCGTCTTGATGAGATCATTACAGCTGATGCTCTTGAAGAAATGCTTGAAGCAACAAAGCCTATGGCAAAAGCAAAGGCAAAGGGCGAGCTTCTCTTCCGCGGAAGCGGCTGGGGTGCGCTTGAAAATATGATGAGAGCAAAGATCGGCCGTCCTCAGATGGCTTCTCACCTTGATTTCGGTGAGGTTGGCGAGGAGCAAGCAGATTGGGTAACTCTTATGAACCGTGGCACAATGCCCGAGCCTGACACAAACGATGAGATCGTTTCCTGGATGCTCCAGAATGAATGGATCGGTATGCTTGAGGGAGCGGCAGACGGCGGCGACCTTACAAATTGGTACACACAGCTTCAGCTTGGCGTTGCATATCTTGCAAACAATCGTCTTCAGGAGGCATACGAGAGAATCGATCGTTCCTATAAGCTCAATCCTTCTCCCTGGGCTCTCCATGCTCTTGCAAACTTCAAGCGTCTTCTTGGTGATGCAACAGCGGCAGCTGCTCTTTGTGCAAAGGCAAGCAGAATGAGACTTTATGATGCTTCTCTTGCAAAGGAAGCTATGGAGCTGCTCGTTCTTGCTGATATGAACGAAGAGGCAATAGCTCTGGCAAAGGAATTCCCTGAGGAAGTCAGCTCCATTGGCAGAGTTAAGATCTATATTGCAAAGGCATATATCAATCTTGGCGATGCTGATGCCGCAGAGGCTATCTTCTATCGCGACGGAGGACTTGTTCTTCCCGATATCAGAGAGGGCGAGCTTATCATAACAGATCTCTATCTCAGAATGCTTGAGCTTCGTGCAAAAGCTGCCGGAGAGGACTTCGATCGCGCAACAGCTAAGGTTCCTCCGCAGTTCGACTATCGCCAGTGCGAAACAACTCAGGCGAGACCCGCAAGAAAGAGAGCAAAATAAATCCCCCGATGAAGAAAAATAACCTTTTAGCGAATTTAATGCTTCTGGCAGCAGCAATAATCTGGGGCTGCGCCTTCGTTGCTCAAAGCGAGGGAATGGAGATAATGGGGCCCTTCACCTATTATGCTGTCAGATGCTATCTTGGTGCGGTAGTGCTTCTCCCAGTTATATATGCTTCCGATTTGGCGAAGAAAAAAATAGGGAGGTACACTCCTCCCACCAAGCAGTCAAAGAAAAGAACCTATATTGCAGGAGCCTGCTGTGGCGGAGTTATGTTTGTTGCAGCTATGTTTCAGCAGATTGGTATGTCAATGGGAACGGGAAGCGGTAAGGCAGGATTTATAACTGCTATGTACATGCTCATCGTGCCTATTATCGGTCTTTTTATGAAAAAGAGAGTGCGCCCCATAATCTGGGTGTGCCTGATGGTTGCAGCATTTGGACTGTATCTGCTTTGCATAACGGACGGCTTCAGCTTTGAAGTAAGCGACCTTGTGGTGTTTGGATGTGCAATATCCTTTGCATTTCATATCGTGGTTATAGATATTTTTTCCGACGTTGACGGAATCAGGCTCTCCTGTATTCAGCTTGTGGTTGCGGCAGTTCTTGCAACTGTGTTTATGTTCATTCTTGAAGCGCCCACGTGGCAGCAGATAATGGACGGCTGGCTTTCCATCGCTTATGCAGGTGTTATGAGCTCCGGCGTTGCATTCACGTTTCAGGTGCTTGCTCAGAAAAAGACCAATCCCACTATGGCAAGCCTTTTGATGAGTCTTGAATCTGTTTTTGCCGTGCTTGGCGGAATCGTTTTTCAGGGCGACGTGCCTTCGGTTAGAGAGGCTACGGGATGTATTATTATGTTTGCGGCAATCGTTGTTGCTCAGATAGATTTTCCTAAAAAAGAAAAAAGAGTTGCATAATTATGGAAGAATTTGAAAGAAGTCAGAGGCCCATAGCCGTTATGGACTCGGGGCTTGGCGGACTAAGCGTTCTTAAGGTTTTGAGACGCGTCCTGCCAAATGAAAATTATATATACTTCGGCGACTCTGCCAATGCGCCGTACGGCGAGAAAAGCGGCGATGAGGTAAGGCGTATCACCGATGAAAATATCGGTATGCTGACAGAAAACGGAGCCAAGGCAGTTGTTATTGCCTGCAACACCGCAACCAGCGCAGCTGCCGAATACGTCAGAGAGAAATATAAGGACGTTCCCATAATCGGAATGGAGCCTGCCATTAAGCCTGCGGCTATGATGGCGCCTCATCCTAAGGTTGTGGTTATGGCAACTCCGCTCACTCTTATGAGAGAGAAGTTTCTTCGTCTTGTTGAAAAATATTCAGATGAGGCTGAGTTTGTCATTGTTCCTTGCCACGGACTTGTAGAGCTTGTTGAAAGCGGCGTGGTTGAAGGCGAGGAAATGGACGAGTGTCTGAAAAACATTCTTTCTCCTTATACGGACGGCTCCGACGTTGATGCTGTCGTTCTTGGATGCACTCATTACGTTCACGCGTCAGATGCTATCAAAAAGGCTTTGGGCGGAAACGTTGAAATTTTTGACGGAGTGCTAGGAACGGTGCGCGAGGTTGAGCGTCGTTTGGAGGCGGAGAATATAATCAACAAGTCGGAATGTGAGGGTATGCTTGTTATATGCAATTCCTCGGACGACGTTGACTTTATTGAAAGATCAGAAATGCTTCTTGAGCTTTAGTCCAAATAAAAAAGACTGCGATATGCAGTCTTTTTTTTGTTATTCTATTGCACTGTTAAGGGCGATCCATTTAACCCAGTAGGGATAATATTGCTTCTTTAAGTGGAAATCGTCAACAGCGTAGTCAGCGCAGAGTCCGCCGGTTTCATCGTCAAAAAGAACGTTTGCATCAAGATAGTAGCTTGTTTTACCGTTTGCGATAGCTGCGATCTGCTTGTTGAGCTCGTTGATCTTAACGTTGTTGTAAATGGAGTCTGTGTTTGAACGTGATGACGTTGTATGCAGATTTGCCATAAGATATATCTTAGCATCGGGCTGATATGAACGTATAAGAACGAGAAGCTCTGTATACTTTGTCATTATAGCCTTTGCACTGTAACCTATTTCGTTGAGACCCAGCATAAGATAGATTTTGTCATAGGTTTTCATCTGAAGAGTGTTGTCGAGAGTAGAGGGGCCATATCTGGGAACCTCAACCGTTTCCTTGAACACTCTGAAAACGTCCATTCCCTTTGTGCAGAAAACAGTTGCTTTGCTAAGATCAGCGTAGCAGCTGAGGCCAACAGTTCTTGAATCTCCGATAAAGAGAGATGATGCAAAGAACTCATCGGGAACCTTGATGATCTCGGATACCTGAGGGGACATTAAGAATGAAAGATCAATCGTTATGTCGGAAGGAGCCTGTGTTTCAGGAGCGGTTACAGCTTCACTGTCGGCAGGTGTATCAGGTGTGGTTGTTTCGGGGACAGTTGTTGTTTCAGGTGTGGCTGTTGTTGTTTCGGGAGCAACTGTTGTTGTTTCGGGAGCAACTGTTGTAGTTTCAGGTGCAGCTGTTGTAGTTTCAGGAGCAGCTGTTGTAGTTTCAGGTGCTGTTGTTGTAGTTTCAGGCGCCGCGCTTTCCGTTTCCTTTTTGCTTTCGGTGATAGAATCAGCAATAGATTCCTCATCGGTGATGTCGTCAGATTCAGACTCAGTTACTTCGCTTTCTCCTTTGAAAAGAGGAATATTGCCTCCTGTTAATACAAGAGTTGCAACAACGCCAAGCGCAAAGGCGAGGACGGCAACTAATATAATTATTTTTTTCACAGTCAGACCCTCCCTCAGAGCTTGATGATTCTGCCGTCTTTTCTTTCGGCAGGGCAGGGAAGCTGGCAATCGGCATATCCGAGTATGCAGTTTCCGATACCAACGTAGGATTCGGGAACGCCCCATTCTTTCATAAGAGCTTTGCCCTCGTCAGAGGCGAAAACCTCGCGTGCGCGATGTATCCAGCAGGAGCCAAGACCGATTTCATATGCTGCATTGAGCATATTTCCCATGGCAAGACAGCCGTCTTCAAAATGAGTGCGGATAGTTGAATCGGCAAAGACCATAACAACTGTGGGTGCTCCGTAGAAGGGGTCGCTGTCAACTCCCATAACCTCTGCATTCATTTTTGAAAGGCGGGAAATGAGCTCCTTGTTCTGTGTGGAAACCATAATGGTGGATTGCAGATTTCTTCCCGTAGGGGCATAAAGAGCAGCCTTCAAAACGTAGTCAAGCTCCTCTTCCTTTATCTGTTCAGCTTTATAAGCGCGTATGCTTCTGCGCTCAAATAATGTATTTTTCATTGGTAAGCTCCAAATAATTCCAGTATGTATATAATATGTAAGCAGATTCTTGCTTTTTTGCTGAAAAAACTGCTTTTTCTTTCACGAGAAGTTATTCTAACACATAAGTGGTGTTATTTGCAATAGTAAATTTATCAAATTTTAATTACCTAGTTGAAAAATTCATTTTTATGAGTTATAATTTAGTTAATTAAATTCTGAAAGTGTTATTTCTTTGCTTTAACACTTTTGAGTTTCGGATATGCGCTTTAAAAAGCCGAAACAGACTACAATTGAAAAGGAAAAAGGATTATGGCAAAAAAGAAGATGGATTCCAAGATGGAATATTTGTTCAATGGTATTCTCAGCCTCACAACAGTTGACGAATGTATGAGCTTCTTTGAGGATATCTGTACTGTAACAGAGATCATTGAAATGTCTAAGAGACTCACTGCGGCAAAGATGCTTTCCGACAACTGTACATACACGGATATCATTGAAAAAACAGGTCTTTCAACAGCAACTATCAGCCGTGTAAACCGTTGTCTTAAATACGGAAGCGATGGCTATACTGCAGTTCTCAGACATCTTGATGAAAAAGGCGAAACACCTTGGACAGAGGACGATAAATAATGTCCGGTGCATATTTTGCTTTATCTGCGGGGTATGATAAGCTCAACTCCGAAACAGATTATGATTCCTGGGCGCTTTTTATTCGTCGTTGCTTTGAGCGATACGGCGATATAGACGTAAATGAGGTTTTAGACCTTGGGTGCGGCACGGGAGCGATGACTTTCCCTCTCCGAGAGCTTGGATATGATATGATCGGTCTTGATATCAGCTATGAGATGCTCAGCGTTGCAAGGGAAACGGCGGACGAAAAGCAGGCGAGTGATATCCTTTGGCTTTGTCAGGATATGAGAAGCTTTGAATTGTACGGAACGGTTCAGGGCGCGGTTTGCTGTCTCGACGGGATCAATCATTTGACAGGAGTGCAGGATCTATCCAAATGCCTCAAGCTGCTCCATAATTATATTGAGCCCGGCGGAGTTTTTGTGTTTGACGTGAACACGCCCCGAAAGTTTGCTAAGTTTTATGGAGATAACGATTACATCCTTGAGGATGAAAATATAATGTGCTGCTGGCAAAACAGCTATGATAAGCGACGTGGTATTTGCACGTTTTATCTGACTGTCTTTGAAAAAAATGAGGACGGTACGTGGCGCAGAACGGATACAGAGCAGAGAGAGCGATGCTATACGAAATCAAAGCTTGAAAACGAGCTGGATCGTGCAGGCTTTGAGGTTTGCGGCTTTTTCTCTGATTTTGATTTTACAGAAGCTTCCGACGATAATCACCGTTGGTATATAGTGGCAAAAAGAATTTGACAAAGGATTTAGATTGAAATGATGAAAAGAATTATAGCAATGATCTTGGCGCTGGCGATGCTTTGCTGCCTTGCTTCTTGCGGTGATGATAAGAATAAGGACAACGACAAAAACAATGATTCAACTCCCGCTGATCCCACAGAGGTTGTTGTAAAGAGCGATAACTTCTCTTTTGATTTGGGAGAGGCAACCTATCTTTTTGAAAAATATTTCCTTGAATTTTATAACGAAAATCAGTATTATATCGCATATTACGGAATCGACGTTGAAAAATCTCTTAAGGAACAGGTTTATTCAAACGACGTAACTTGGTTTGATTATTTCGCAAATATGACACAGTCTTATATGCGAGAAATCCTTGTTTTCTGCGAGGCTGCAAAGGCAGCGGGAATAACCCTCAGCGAAGAGGACAAGGCCGAGATTGATAAGATCATTAAGGAATATGAAAAAGAGGCGAAGGGAAACGGATATGCCTCTGTAAACGAGCTGGTTGCAGAAATGTATGGCGATATGGTAAATATCGACGATCTCCGCTCATTTATTGAAAAGGAAAGACTTGCATTTAATCAGTATAACGATATCGTTCTTAATTACAGCTATACTGAGGAAGACGAGGACAAGTATCTCAAAGACAATCCCGATGAATTCTACTACGTAGATTACGAGTATTACGTTTTTGAGGAATCCAAGGACCGCGATGCTATGTATAATGCAAAGGAGCTTGCAGCAACGGCAGACAGCGATGCCTTCTATGCTTATATTGAGGATTATGAAAACAACGTTCTGAAGCTTGCAGAGGATAAGAAGGTTGGCGCATCCGAGGAGAAATACGTTCTCAAGGAAGGCGACGTTGGCGATTGGGCATTTAAGGCTGAGATCGGCGATAAGTACGTTGAAGAAAACGGCAAGGACGGTATTTATACGGTTTATATGCTCACAGCAAAGCCTGCTCTTCAGGAATATAACGTGCGCGATATCCGCTATATCTGTCTGACAAAGGATACTTATCAGACAAACGAAAAAACAAAGGCTAAGGCAGATAAGATTCTTGCTGAATGGGAAGAAACAGAAAAAACAGCCGAGGATTTCGGAAAGCTTGCTGAAAAGTACAGCGAGGACGAAAACACAAAAGGCAACGGCGGCGTTTATAAGAACGTTGATATGAGCAATTCCATTCTTTCCGAAGAGGGAATTAAGTGGCTCTTTGAGGATGCAAAGGAAGGCGACGTAACAACTCTCAAGGGAGAGGGCATTTATTATATTATCTATTTTGAAAGCATCGGCAAGACTCAGTGGAGAGTAATTGCGGATAATTCCTTGGGCGAAAAGCAGTATGCAAAGGATAGCGAGGCCATGATCGATGCTCACAAGGTCGAGATCATACCCGACGTTATCAAGAAGATAGACAGATAAATTTATTATCAGATTGGCAAAGCAGAATAGAGGCGAAATTTATGAGTATCAGAGTTGGTATATACGGTTATGGAAACCTTGGCCGTGGCGTTGAATGTGCCATACGCCAGAATGGCGATATGGAGCTGGCGTGCGTGTTCACACGCCGCGATCCCGCGTCGCTCAAGATAAGAACAGAGGGTGTTCCCGTATACCACGTAGATAAAGCTGCGGAAATGAAGGACGAGATAGACGTTCTCATTCTTTGCGGAGGAAGCGCAACGGACCTTCCCACTCAGACTCCTGAAATGGCAAAGCTTTTCAACGTTGTTGATAGCTTTGACACACACGCTAAAATTCCCGAGCACATGGCAAACGTTGATGCGGCGGCGAAGGAAGGCGGAAAGGTTGCCATTATATCAGTAGGCTGGGATCCCGGAATGTTCTCCATCAACAGAATGTATATGGGTGCAGTGTTGCCCGACGGTAAGGATTACACCTTCTGGGGCAAGGGCGTCAGTCAGGGTCATTCAGATGCTATCCGCAGAATTGACGGAGTTAAGAACGGCAAGCAGTACACTATTCCCGTGGATGCAGCTCTTGAGGCTGTGAGAAGCGGAAGCGAGCCGGAGCTTACAACGAGAGAAAAGCATACCCGTCTTTGCTACGTTGTGGCAGAAGAGGGCGCGGATAAGGCGAGAATTGAACGCGAGATCAAGGAAATGCCCAATTATTTTGCGGATTACGATACAACGGTTGAGTTTATCAGCGAGGAGGAGCTTATCCGTGATCACAGCGGAATTCCTCACGGCGGTTTCGTTATCAGAAGCGGAAGAACGGGCGAGAATCTTGAGAACACACATATCATCGAGTATAGCCTGAAGCTTGATTCTAACCCCGAGTTCACAGCTTCCGTTATCGTGGCGTATGCGAGAGCGGCATATAAGATGGCGTGCGAAGGTCAGTGCGGATGCAAAACAGTTTTTGACGTTGCGCCCACTTATCTTAGTGCAACACCTCGCGAGGAGCTTATTAAAAAGCTGCTTTAATATGAAGCAAAAAAGGAGATGCTATGCATCTCCTTTTTTCACTTTCCGCTGAACACAGTCAGAACGTTATTCTTGTCGCAAACAGCTAAATATACGTCTTTTGCGGTTGAATATCCCTGCTTTTTAAGCTCTTTCTTCAGCCAATTGAGCTCAAGCCCCGTGCGCTTCAGGTTTTCGTCAAGAATTCTTCCGTCCATTATAACCTCTGTGTTTATATATTCGGGCTCGGGACAGATATCCACGTCCTCGGGCGTAAGCGGACGACTTGTGCTTTTTGGCAGGATGGTCAGCTTGCCGTTATATTCAAAAACGGCTGTTTGAATATCCTTCAGATCGAAATATCCTGCTGCTCTGCACATCACCATAAGCTCGCTTAATTCAAGCTTGGCTTTTTTCATGTTTTCCTTGTATATGTTTCCATTGTCTATGATAATAGTTGGAGAGCCATTTATAAATTTTCTCGTTTTGGGGAATTTTCTTGCAACGATTGTTAAAAGAAAGGTTATTGCTCCGTAAACTATCATTGCAATAAGCGGATAAAGGGGATTTTCAAGCTCGGTTGCAAGTTCTGCTGCAATTGAACCGATGGTTATTCCTGTAATATAATCGAAAAAATCCAGCTGAGCCATTTGCTTGTGTCCGATTATTTTGGCTATGATGAACAGTGATACGGCGGATAGTAAGGACGTCAGCGTAATTTTAATAATTTCCATTTGTATTCCTTTGCTTTGTATTATTTGAAATTCTATTTTTTGCTTTGTGAAAATACTATTGAAAAAGAACAAAATGCTGATATAATAAGAATGTAGAAACAAGGAGAAAGGGGGATGAATATGAGCTTTTTTGGTAAACTTATTTTAATTATGGATGCTAAAATGGTCACGCCTGTGATGTATGGCTGGTTTCATCTTTTGTTCTTTTCTTTTGCTTTTGCTTCTGCTTATTTTTTATGCAAGCATTATAAAAATCCTGATGAGAAATTCGTGCGTAGGCTGTTGCTTGTAACGTCGCTGGTAGCTGTGGCGCTTGAGATATATAAGCAGCTCAGCTTCAGTCTTTCCTTCTCAGAGGGCATTGTTTCATATGATTATCAGTGGTATGCTTTTCCGTTTCAGTTTTGCTCAACTCCAATGTTTGCAGGGCTTTTAGCGGCTGTTGTACCGAGTAAAAAAGTGCATTATCCCCTTTGTGCCTATCTTTCAACTTTTTCTGTATTCGCAGGCTTTTGTGTTATGCTTTATCCTGCGCAGGTTTTTATAGAAACGATAGGTGTAAACGTTCAAACTATGATATGCCACGGTGCGATGATAACCATAGGTATTTATCTGCTATACACCGAGTACGTAAAGGCAGAGCACAAAACTATGAAATATGCAGTTTCCGCCTTTGGCGTGTTTATTTTTATCGCGATGGTGTTGAACGAAATTGCATATTATTCAGGATTGCTCGAAAGAGAAACCTTTAATATGTTTTATATAAGCCCACATTGTGCGCCGTCGCTTCCCGTATATTCCTCTGTACAGGCCGTAATTCCATTTCCTTGGTGTCTGCTTGTTTACATAGCGGTCTTTTCCCTTGCAGCTTACGTTATTCTGCTTGCTGCGATGGGTATAAAAGTATTGGCTAAAAAACGGACGAATAATTCAATCAAAGATGAAACGGCAGTAATTTGAAATAATGACAAAATATAACGGAGAATGTTTAGCTAAAACATTCTCCGTTGTTCTTTTTTACGTCGTTGAATAAAAAAATGCAGCCTGAGAAGAATAAGGACAAAGAGTAAAATGCTTGGAGGGGAAATGGCTATTTGCGTTGAAAATCCGGTTTATATAATTTCAAGCGCGTCCGTTGTCGGCCAAGAGGAGAAAAACGGCCCTCTTGGAGCACATTTTGATTTGTGTGATGAAAAGGATGACACCTTTGGCTGCGAAACTTGGGAAAAGGCAGAAAGCGAAATGCAGCGTCTTGCTTTGGGAAAGGCGCTTTCTCTTGCGGGGAAAACGGATAGGGATATTGATATGATCCTTGCAGGCGATTTGCTCAATCAATGTATAGGCTCAAATTACGGTCTTCTTGAATATGACAGTCCGTATATCGGTCTTTACGGTGCCTGTTCAACGGCGGCTGAGGGGATCATGCTGGCGGCGATGCTTTGCTCGGGAGGGAGTGTGGGCTGCTGCGCAGGTGTAGCATCTTCTCACAACGCTTCAGCCGAGCGCCAATTCCGTTCTCCTCTTGAATACGGAGGTCAGCGCTCGCCAACGGCTCAATGGACCGTAACGGGTGCGGCGGCGCATATAATTTCTTCAGATAAGAAGGATCTGCTTTTCGAAAAAAAGACTCCCGTATACGTTCCCAGAATAACTGCCCTGCAGCCCGGACGAAGTCTTGATGCGGGAATAAACGATATAACCAATATGGGTGCTGCGATGGCTCCTGCTGCCGCAGACACCATTCTGCGATTTTTCAAGGAAACGGGACAGAGCGAGGGGGATTTTGATCTTATTTTAACCGGTGATCTTGGTTATGAGGGCGGAGCCATACTTCGCGAGCTGCTAAAATGTGATGGCTATGATATAAGTGCCTGTCATTCGGATTGCGGATTGATGATATATGATCGCAAGCGGCAGGATAAGCATGCAGGGGGAAGCGGATGCGGATGCAGCGCCGTGGTTCTTGCTTCATATATTCTTAAGAAAATAAGGCAAGGAGTGTATAAACGTGTTTTGTTTGTGGGAACGGGCGCTCTTATGAGCCCTATGAGCTTGCAGCAGGGCTTGTCCATACCGGGAATTGCCCATTTGGTTCAGATAGAAGGAGAGCTGTTTGATGGACACTTTGCTTGATTATTTTATGGCGTTTGCATTTGGAGGAATACTTTGCGTTATCGCGCAGGTGCTTATAGATAAAACTGCGCTTACGCCTGCAAGAATATTGGTTTCATACGTTGTTGCGGGAGTTGTGCTTGGAGCGTTGGGCATTTATGATGTTCTGGCAGACGTTGCGGGAGCGGGAGCAACAACTCCCCTTACAGGCTTTGGTTATCTGATTTCAACGGGTGTTCGCGAGGCAGTTGATAAGGAGGGACTTATAGGCGTATTGAAGGGCCCGTTGACAGCATCATCGGCGGGAATAACAGCTGCGCTGGTTTTTGGACTTCTGACGGCTGTGGTGTTCAGGGATAAGCGTAAAAAGTAAAATATTTTCCTTAATTCTTTGACAAAAGACCTCTGTTCTGCTATAATAAACTATGTATAACTGTGAGAGGAGGACGATTGATGAATAATAAAGTGCAAAGCCTGAGAAGCAGATTTTCAGCTCCACGCGGATGCAGTCCCTTGTCAATGGGCGTAGCTTTGTCGCTGACAGCAGTTTCCTCCATACTCGCGGGAGCATTTCCTTCGGATTACGGCGGAATAATATTTCTTATTATGTCGGTCGGTCTTTTTTCTTACGTGCTGACCGCGAGATTCAGCCTTGGATTTATTTTGGCAGGGGCGTTGATCTCTGTGGCGGTTTCTGTTTTGTGCGGAGTTAAGCTGCCGTATGCTCTCGTTGCATTGGCGTTTATTCCGTTGTCGTTCATATTGTCCGAATCGGTCAGAAAAAGAAAATGCCTGTCGTCAACCGTAGCTGCATTAACAGGAGGCTTTGTTGCTCTTATTGCAGTTATTTTAGGCCTTTTCTATCTCTCTGAGGGAAATGAGCTTGTAGAAGCCATAACCAATATAATGAACCGTGCCTTTGACAATCTGGATGCTTACGTTGCTAAAATAAATGAAGCAGCTGAGGCGGCGGGGCAAGAGGTTTACACGGAGAATTATATACAGTCGTTGAAAAATGCAGTTTATCTGCTTATGCCATCAATGATAGTTCTCGTTTGTATGGCAGCATCCTATGCTGCGGCTAAGGTGTTCCGCCTTGCAACCATCGTTGCTGATTCAAACGAAATGTTTTATGGCGGCATATGGCCCGTTTCAGCATCTTTTCTTGGCTCAATAGTGTTCATTCTGGCTTATATCGTCAGTATGTTCACTCTCAGAAGCGAGATAGTTTATTATTCTGCTGTGAATATAATGTATATATTTATGCCCAGTCAAACCATCGTGGGCTTCCGTCTTATGTTTGGACGCGGAGGATTTTTCCGCCGTGGGAAGATGAAGGGTCTCGGTATACTCACGATCGGCTTGCTTGTTTATTTTGCTTTTATGAATCCTATAATGATTCTGGAGCTTGCCGCTATGTTTACGGTTTTCTATAATATCCGCATATGGATGTTTTTAAGACGTAAAAACAGAGAGAATAAAAACGACTAATATAGATTTTAAGACAAAGAAGGGATCAAAATATGAAAAAAGGTTCCCCTAATTTTCAGTTCAGCTTTGCTGACGTGATTTTTGTTATCATCAGTGCTATTGTTTTTATGGTTGCTGATGCAGTTATCGGAAGCAATTTTAAGTTTAATAAGATTGTTTTAACGCTGCTGATTTGCGCCATATTCGTGGCAATTTCATTGACGTATGCTTTTTATAAAAAGGGCAGAGTTTTCAAGTCCGGAGTTAAGCCCTCATCAGAGGTGGGCGTTGTTCTTTCCGAATCCGTGCTGAATTCTGCTTGTCCCGTTGTGGTATGCCCTGCCGAATCCGACAGAGTTGTTTGGATGAATAAGGCTGCGGCTGAGTTCTCAGGCGGTAAAAGACCGATCTGTCTTTCTGAAATGTTTAAGGAAGCAGATGGTGAGCTTTATATCGCAGGAGAGCGAATTTTCACACGTGAGGTACATTCTAGCTTCGGCAGCGACGAAAAGCATTATTCCGTATACACAATGACAGACGTTACCGATCGCGAAAACACGGAAAAATATCTTCGCGATAAGGAAACGGCTATTGCATATATCGTTGTAGACAATCTTGAGGAGCTGCTTAACTACGAGCAGGAGGATTACAGATATGCCTCTGCCGAGACAGACCGACTTCTCAGACAGTGGGCAAATGATTACAACGGTATTCTTAAGGAATATCAGCAGGAAAAATACATATTCATTTTCGAAAAGCAGCATCTTGAGGTCTTTTCAAAAAAGGGATTTGATATTCTTGATAAAATCAGAAATATAAGAATCGGAGAAAACAGTATTCCGCTGACTGTTTCTATCGGCGTTTCCGATTTTGGCGAAAGTCTTTTTGAAAAGGAAAAGAACGCCAGAAGCGCCATAGACACAGCTCTCCAGCGCGGAGGCGACCAGGCGGTAGTTAAGGGCGACGGAACTCTTGATATTTACGGCGGTAAAACCAAGATGGCTCAGAAGAGAACCAAGGTTAAGGCAAGAGCTATCGCAAACGAGCTTGTTTCTCATATCACAAGCGCAGAGAACGTTATTATTATGTTCCATAAGTTTGCCGATTTCGATGCTATGGGCTCGGCAGTTGGTCTTGCGCGTCTTGCTATGTTTTGCGGAGTTCCTGTAAATATCGTTGTAAATCCTAACGATAACGGTATTGCAAAATGCTTTGAGTGGGTAAGTGAGCTTCCGGACTATAAGGGCGTTTTTGTTGATAGCGCGTCGGCACTTGACCTTGTAAATTCGGGAACGCTTCTGCTTATTTCCGACGTTTCAAACAAAATGCAGTTTGAAAGCGGTGCGCTGTACGATAGCTGTAATAACATAATTATCGTCGACCATCATAGAAAAACTGCTGATTTTGAAAAAGAGCATATTATAACCTATATCGAGCCTGCGGCATCTGCTGCAAGTGAGCTCGTGGCAGAAATGCTTGAGCAGGTTCTCCCTCCTGAGAGCCTTCTCCCTAAGGAAGCAGACCTTATGCTTGCAGGAATCCTGCTTGACACAAATCAGTTCACGAAGAATACGGGAACAAGAACTTTCTCAGCAGCCCTCTATCTGCGCTCCGTTGGAGCAGACGTTGGAGAGGTTCAGGAATTCTTTAAGACAGATCTGGATGAATTCAGAAGGGAGCTCCGTTTCCATACGAATATTGAAATTTATAAAAACGTTTGCGCTATTGCAACAGCAATAGGCGAATGTGAATTAAAGGATAAGATCCCCGCTGCAAAGGCTGCTAACAGACTTCTCACAGTTGAAGGTGTTAAGGCTTCCTTTGCAATCGTCCCTATCGGCGACGAGGTTCATATTTCAGCAAGATCAACAGGAAGCATCAACGTGCAGCTTATTCTTGAGGAGCTTCGCGGCGGCGGACATTTCGACGCGGCAGGCGCAAGAATAGTGGGAGAAAAGGTTTCCGAGGTTGAGAAAAAGCTTAAGGCAGCAATTGATAAGCATCTTGATGCTGCCGAAAAATCAAAAAAGTAAGTTAAAAAGAGGTATATAAAATGAAGGTATTACTTTTAGCAGACGTAAAGGGCAAGGGCAAGAAGGATCAGATCATCAACGTTTCTGACGGATATGCAAGAAACTTCCTTTTCCCTAAGAAGCTTGCAGTTGAAGCAGATGCAAAGGCTATGTCCGATGCAAAAAACAAGGAAGATGCTCGTCTCTTCAAGATCGAGCAGGATAAGGCAGCTGCAAGAGAGCTTGCAGGAAAGCTTGAGGCTGTAACAGTTAAGATCAAGGCGTCCGCAGGTGCTGACGGCAGACTCTACGGCAGTATCACAACAAGCGACGTTGCAGAAGAGCTGAAGAAGCAGCACAATCTTGAGGTTGACCGCAGAAAGATCACAGTTGACGGAGCTATCAAAACATTTGGCTCTTACACGCTTGACGTTAAGCTCTATCCCGAGATCCACGGCAAGATCAATCTTGTTGTTTGCGAATAAGTATCCAAGCTAAAGAAAGGTACGGACATGTAAAATGAATGTTGAGCTGGAAAGGCGAATGCCCTTTTCGCTTGAAGCAGAGCAATCTGTTCTCGGCGCAGTTCTCATAAATCCTGCTGTTCTTGACACGCTTACGGGTATGATATCCTCAGATGATTTCTATCTGGAGGAGCACCGCAGGATCTATTCTGCAATGCAGGGAATGTTTCTCCGCTCAAAAAGTATAGACGTTGTAACGCTTATAGACGAGCTTGTTCGAGAGGGCGTTTACGACGAGGCAGGCGGAAAGGAATATATCAGACTAATAGTTGATCTTGTTCCCACAGCCGCAAATGCAAAGGACTATGCGCAGATCGTGCGCGATAAAAGCGTGCTTCGCTCTCTTATCGGAGCAACTGAAGAAATAACCGACACGGCTTATAAGGAGCAGGACGACGTTCAGCGCCTTATTGAAATGGCGGAAAGCAAAATATATGCTATCGCCGAGCAAAAGGAAAATAAGAATTTTGTACATATCAAGGATGCTCTGCTCCGAGTATACGACAATCTGCAGAACCTGATGACAAACAAAGAGGAAACTCTCGGTATGTCGACGGGATTTTCAGGTCTTGACCGCGTGCTTGTAGGTATGGGTAAATCCGACCTTGTGCTTGTGGGCGCCCGCCCCGGTATGGGTAAGACGTCATTCACAATGAACGTTGCGGTAAACGCGGCAAAGAGATCAAAGAAGGCGGTTTGTGTTTTCTCTCTTGAAATGTCGGCAGAGCAGCTGGTTTCGCGTCTTCTTTCAAGCGAAGCTCTTGTTGATAGCTATCACCTTCGTTCAGGTGAATTGAATGCGGAGGACTGGGAGAAGCTTGCCCATGCTTCCTCCGAGCTTTCCGAATGTGAAATTCTGATAGACGACACTCCCGGTATGACAGTTGCGGGAATGATGGCAAAGCTGAGACGAGTTAAAAATCTCGGTCTTGTCGTTATCGACTATCTTGGTCTTATGGAAAGTGAGCATCATATAGACAACAGAGTTCAGATGGTTTCTGAGATTTCAAGAAACTTAAAGCTTATGGCGAAGGAATTCCACGTGCCCGTTATCTGCTGTGCGCAGCTTTCCCGTGGTCCCGAATCCAGAACGGATAAGCGTCCCATGCTGTCCGACCTTAGAGACTCCGGTGCCATCGAGCAGGACGCGGATATCGTTCTGTTCCTATATCGTGATGAATATTATAAGGACAAAACTGATGCACAGAGCGTTGCCGAGGTTATCGTTGCCAAGAACCGACACGGTTCAACGGGAACAGTGCAGATGGGATGGCTCGGTCAGTACACGAAATTCACCACGTTGTCGGAAGAATCTGTTTAATATTAAAAGCCTGCGAAATTCGCAGGCTTTTTTGCTTGGACGATGCAGAGAGATAAACGATAATTTACAGCCCCTAGCCTTCTCCTGCGGGAGAAGGGGGACCATCGCAATGGTGGATGAGGAGTTACTTAATATAACGCTTTTTTACACCTCATCCGACTTCGCTTACGCTCAGCCACCTTCTCCCACTGGAGAAGGCTAAAGGCTCCCCTTGCTTAGGGGAGCTGTCAGCGAAGCTGACTGAAGGGTAGTAAACACAATCATCTTTTTCTAACCTTCCGGCCTCGCAGGCTCGGCCACCTCCCCGCCCCAAGGGGCCCCGTGGAATCGTAGATTCCTGGGGACTGGGAATCAAGGGGAGGCTTAATTAGCTAAACGATAATTTATCATACATAAAAAAATCGCCAAACCTATTGACAAACGAAAAAAAGTAGTTTATACTTTAACTGTACTAAGACACATAGTACAGTTAAAACAGAAATATTTCTATTACAATAAGAGGAGGTAATTATGTTCCGAATAGACGGAATGTCAAGAACTCCGGTTTACGAGCAGATAATAGAGCAGGTTGAAAAGCTTGTTTCTCTTGGAATTATGAACGCGGGGGATCAGCTGCCCTCAGTTCGCAGTCTTTCTATCGAGCTATCCGTAAACCCCAACACAATTCAAAAGGCTTATTCCGAGCTTGATGCAAGAGGAATTGCGCGCAGTGTTCCCGGAAAGGGATGCTTTATCGCGGAAACTGCGGGAGCAGCGATTCACAATGCAGGAAAAAAGAAGCTTGCTGAGCTTTCCGAGCTTGTGCGAGAGCTCTGCCTCTCCGGAGTTTCGATGGAGGAAATCAAAGCCGCTGTTGAGAAGGGAATTTCTCAGCAGCCCCAAGACTAAAGAAAGGTATTGGTGAAATCAATGATCAAAACTGAAAACTTAACCAAACGCTTCGGCGATTTTCTCGCTCTTGATAATATCAGCTGTACTATTCAGGACGGCTGCATCTACGGTATGGTAGGCTCTAACGGCGCGGGTAAGTCCACGTTTCTCAGAACCATCTCAGGCGTTTATAAGGCTGATTCCGGCATCGCTGAAATGGACGGAGAGCCTATCTATGAAAATCCTTCAATCAAATCAAGAATCGCATACGTTCCCGATGATCTCTTCTATCTTGCGGGAGCAACAATGGAGCGAATGGCAACGATGTATCGTTCAATATATCCCGGATTTGACTATGAGCGCTTCAAGGAGCTTGCGCGCGATTTGGGACTTGACACAAAAAAGACTCTAAACACCTTTTCAAAGGGTATGAGACGTCAGGCTATCACCATTCTCGCTCTTGCCGCAAAGCCTGATTACATTTTCTTTGATGAAACCTTTGACGGACTTGACCCCGTTATGAGAAACTATATTAAAAAGCTGATTTGTCAGGACGTGGTTGACAGAGGTGCAAGTGCAATCATCACGTCCCATTCTCTCCGTGAACTTGAGGATACCTGCGATCAGCTTGCGCTTCTCCATCGCGGCGGACTTGTTCTTGAAAGCGACGTTCAGAATCTGAAAACATCACAGTTTAAGATACAGATCGCATTCCGCGAGGATTATACAAACGATATCTTTGACGGCATCGATATAGTACATTCAGTTCGCCACGGGTCTGTAACCAATATGATCGTTCGTGGCGATCGCAGCGAAACTGTTATGAAGCTTTCAGCGCTTAATCCCATTTTGCTTGACGTGCTGCCTCTCACTCTTGAGGAAGTGTTCACCTATGAAATGGAAGCCCTTGGATATAGCTTCAATTTAGACTAAATTCAGGAGAAAGGAAGAAAAACAATGAAAAATAAACTGTTTTCACGCGGACTTTACGTTGAAGGCCTTCGCCAGCTGAAGATCGTTGGCGCTATATTCCTTGCCATCCTTCTCCTTATCGGCGTTGCCATTCCCGTTGTTTCATACGTTAATTTTATAGCGCGAGAGGCTATTGTTGACAATCCCTATATGGACCTCTTTCCCGAGGTTGTAAAGTTTGAGGAAATGTGCGGCTTTGTGTTCGTTATAGCACTTGTGGCTGCGCCCATTTTCTCATTTATCCTCTTCAGCCCCTTTAATAAAAGAAGTGCTTCCGATTTCTATCATTCTCTCCCCTATAAGCGCACCTGTATGTTCTTCAGCTTCGCAGCCTCCGTTCTCACTTGGCTTGCGGCAATCACAGTTATCACCTGCGGTGCTACTATCATGACCTATGCGCTGATGCCCAGAGTCTTCATAGTTAACCTTGTAGGCATGGGAGATGCGCTCCTTACTATCCTTGCATACGTGCTTATGCTTGTTTTCGGCATAATCGCTGCAATGAGCTTGACGGGCACACCTCTTGCAAACGTTACTGCGGCAGGCCTTCTGCTCTTCCTCCCCCGCCTGCTTATAACTATCGTAACCTTCGCTATGAGCGAGATCGCTCCTATTATTGACGGACATTTCGGCATCTTCGGCACAGATTATAATGCGCTCGTTAACCTTGTTTACAGAGTTTTCGCCTGGGGCGACTTCGAAACCCTGACCGGTAATATAGCAAGTGATATCTATTCTATTATCGTCGGACTTCTTTATGCGGCTCTTGCGGCATATCTCTTCTCTCGCAGAAAGAGCGAAACAGCAGGACATTCCGCACCCGGCAAGCTGATGCATCATATTATCAGAATTTGCGTTGGTCTTGTTATCAGCGGCACGGTTACCTGCGCAGCAGTTTGCGGATTTGAATTTGAAATTGCAGTTGTATTCTATATCGTAGCAGTTATTATTTACTTCGCATACGAGCTCATTACACAGAAAACCTTCAAAACACTTAAGTCAACTCTCCCCGGACTTGCAATTCTCGTTGTGCTGAACGTTCTCATTGTTGGTGTTGCATTCGGATGCGCGGCGTATGTTCATTCCTACTCACCTGAGGCGGAGGACGTTGAGGCAATCTATATTGAAAATTCCGGAAGCGAATATTACCGCCAAATGAGCTTCAGTCAGTATGCTCTTGAAAAGGCAGGTCAGATTCGCATTGAGGATAAGGATGCTATCAAGATCGCAGTTGATGCTCTTAAGGTGAATAACGATCATTCCAAGCAGGGCGACTTCTATTCATATGTATATGGTTATGGCGATTATACTTCTGAAATGGAAGAAGAATACGTTCAGTATACAGAGCTTCATATAGTTTACGTTTCAAAGATGGGAATCAAGAGAACGAGAAATATCTATATCCCTGTTGACGATTACAGCAATATGATGGCATTCGTTCAGGAAAACGAGGCATATAAGAATGTGTTCTTTGATATTCCTCAGGCAGTTAATCGTTCCTTCGAGCTTTACGAGATGTATTGCCATAATTATTTAGAGCTTAGCGATAGTGATATGAACGAAATCTATGAGACTATGAAGGCCGAGATCAATTCTCTTGATTTTGCAACTTGGGCAACCTATCTGGCAGGGGGAGAGCAGAGCAATAGCTTTGAATTCAGCTATGTCCCTGTAGGTGATGACCATATTCTCAAGTTCTATTTTAATGGTAATATCCTTCCCAAAACTGCTACTCTTATTATGGAAAAGGTAAATAAGGCGGAGGCAGAGGAGATAGAGGCTCTTTATGATATCCTCTCCGATTTCAGAGCGGCCGAGGAAAAATACGAGAGTATTTATATTCAGATGAATGCATTTGATGAAGTTAATGTATGGGATATGTGGCACGATCATTATAATGAAGAATATAAAGGCCAGGAGGCAGACGACGAGCTTGTAGCAGACCTTAAGGCTCTGGCTGAGGGCGTAAAGGCAGGAAAGCTTGAAGCAAATAAGTTTATTATTGCTCGCGTTGAATATTCCGACTATGATGATGTGGAAGACGATGGCTACAGATATCATAACATAACAGTTTTCCTCCCCTATCCCGAAGATTTTGTGCCCGGTAGTGATTCCTTTGAATTATTTGAATATTACGAGGGCGAAGATCTTGAAATCAAATACGAATATGTTTACTAATTAACAAACAAAAAGCCGCAGAAATGCGGCTTTTCTTTTGTATGTGAAATCGGAATTGAGGTGAATATCCGCCAAATGATAATGTATCATTCTAAGTCTCCGCTTGCATAAGGGAGGCTTGGCTGGCTAAACGAAGGGCTTCACCAAACCGGTAGGTGACGGCGCCCACGACGTTCCATGTGTAATATAGTCAAAAATAATAATTGCATTACGACAGGAGGAGGATATCCTCCCCTACGGAGATATCACGTACGGTAGGGGCGACCTGCGGTCGTCCGCTCGAAATAGGATTATTACACCTCATCCGTCATCTCCGATGACACCTTCTCCTCTAGGAGAAGGCTTAAAACAAAAATCTTGCACATCGCTGTGCAAGATTTTTAATACGTATTTAATTATTCGCCGAATTCCTCTGCAAGACGTGCCTTGAAGATCTCGAAAACTGCGTTGATGGTTTCCTCATCCTCAATGCCGATAAAGGTTTCCTCGCCTGAGTCGTCGTCGATTGTTTCAACCTGAAGGATAACAACGTTGCCTTCGGTTTCTTCGTCAGGCTCAGAGGGGAGGAGAACAACGTAGTCTGTATCCTCCAGCTCGATAACGTCGAGCACCTGGAATTCAACCTCGTTGCCAAATTCATCGCTGAGAACAACGATGGATTCGGGAGCCTCGTTTTTATTCTTGTTCTTTTTAGCCATTTTTGGACACCTTATCAGTTGAAATAGCCGAGTCTGTAAAGGAGCTCAGCAGAAAGCATACCGCCACCTGCAGCGCCGCGGAGAGTGTTGTGGGAGAGACCAACAAACTTCCAGTCGAAGATTGCATCCTCGCGGAGACGACCTGCTGTTACGCCCATACCGCCGTAAATTTCGCGGTCTGTGTGCGCCTGGGGACGATTGTCCTCTTCAAAATATGTGATGAACTGCTCGGGAGCGTGGGGAAGCTGAAGCTCCTGAGGCTTGCCTGCAAATTCCTTCCAGCACTCAAGGATCTCTTCCTTAGTGGGCTTGTTTTCGAAGTTTACGAAAACTGTTGCTGTATGTCCGTCCTGAACGGGAACTCTGATGCACTGGCTTGTGATAACAGTGTCGGAGCAGGGAACAACCTCGCCGTCAACCATTTCACCCCAGATGCGAAGGGGTTCCTTTTCGCTCTTTTCTTCCTCGCCACCGATATAGGGGATGATGTTGTCAATCATTTCAGGCCATTCCTTGAATGTCTTGCCTGCGCCGCTGATTGCCTGATATGTGCTTACAACAACCTGCTTGATACCGAACTTACGAAGGGGAGTGAGCATGGGAACGTAGCTCTGGATTGAGCAGTTGGGCTTAACGATGATAAATCCCTTCTTTGTGCCAAGGCGCTTCTTCTGCTCGTCGATGAGAGCAAGATGCTCGATGTTGATTTCGGGAATGAGCATAGGAACGTCCTTTGTCCAGCGGTTTGCGCTGTTGTTGGAAACAACGGGAATCTCAGCCTTTGCATAAGCCTCTTCAAGAGCCTTGATGTCTTCCTTTTTCATATCAACTGCGCAGAAAACGAAGTCTACAAGAGCTGCAACCTTTTCGATATCAGCTGCATCAAGAACTTCCATTTCGCCAACGTGAGCGGGGAGCTCCTCTGTCATCTTCCATCTGCCGTCCACTGCTTCCTTATAAGGTCTGCCGGCGCTTCTTGCACTTGCAGCAAGAGCTGTCAGCTCGAAATAAGGGTGGTTCTGCAAAAGTGTTATAAATCTCTGGCCAACCATACCGGTTGCGCCAATGATACCTGCTCTTACTTTATTCATAAAACTTTACCTCTCTAAAGTGGAATTAACTTAGATTTTATTATAGCACGAGCTTTATATATTGTCAATTCAATTTCGTCATTTTAATCAAATAAAGTGCTATGATAGTGCTATGCTATTGACTTATGTGCAGAAATAAGCTACAATAGCATATATACTAAAGAAGGAATTATATTATGAAAAAAATTATTTCTTTTGCCTTGAGCATTGTACTTGTGTTATGCTCGATCTTTGCATCAAGCGCTGCTTGTAATCACGCCTATGAGAAGACTGAGGTTGAGGCAACCTGTGTAGAAAGAGCGCACGTGTTGAATACTTGCACAAGCTGCGGCGATTCCTATAAGGAATACGAGAGCGTTGCTGAATATCCTGAAACAACTTATTTTTCTGTTGAGGGAGAGCGCGATGGAGACGTTTTGAACGTTAAGGTTCTCTATGGAAACAATCCCGGAGTTTATTCGATGAGATTAAGTTTGTTCTATAACGGCAAAGCGCTTAAGGTTTCAAATATAAAAAATGGCGATGTGTGGAAAAACGAACCGATGTACACGTCAAATGAAACTCCTGCCAGCGGATCACCTTACGTTCGCTTTTTGTATGAAAACAAAGGCGTTGAAGATATATATAACAACGGCACTATATTTACGGTTTCTTTTGAGATAAAGGACGTTATGGAGGAATGGGATATTTCCTTTGTAATAGAGAACAAGAAGGATCTTATCACTCACGATGGAAAGACTATTGCTTATGAGATAGTTGATTCCGTAACATTAGGATATGGCGATCACAGCTATGATGAGGGAGAGATAATCGTTGCTCCTACGCTTGAGTCAGAGGGGGAAATAAAATATTCATGTCTCTATTGCTCTGAAACCAAAACCGAGGTGTTGCCTATGATCAAATACATCCCCGGCGATGCAGATCTGAACGGCAAGGTTGACTCTCGTGATTGCTTTGTCCTGAAGGCATCTTTGGTGGGTATGGTATCGCAAGAGGCTCCTTTTGAAAACCTTGATTTCAATTGCGACGGCGTATTTAATGCTAAGGACCTGCTTTGTATGAAAAAGCAGTTTGCGGAAATTGAATAAAAGAAAAGCCTTGGACTTTTTGAAGTCCAAGGCTTTTATATTACTTCACTAAGACGTGTGCTTGCTTCGCTTACGATATCTTCGGATGGTCTCATTCCGTTTTCGTCATCCGGATGGATAACGATTGCATCCTTATATCGCTTAAACCACGTGATCTGTCGCTTGGCATATCTGCGGGAGTTTTGTTTGATACGCTCTGCACCCTCCTGAAGCGTTTCTGCGCCTTCCAGATATGGAAGCAGCTCCTTGTATCCGATAGCTTGATATGCAGGAGATTTTTCCGAGATAAGTCCTTCTGCAAAAAGCCTTCTTGCTTCCTCCTCAAGCCCTGCTTGAAGCATTAGATCAACACGGCGATCTATACGCTCGTACAAAAGCTCGCGGTTCAAAAAATCAAGAACAACAATTTTTGCATCATATGGAGGAAGGGCATCCTTTGAGCGACGATCCCATTCTGTTTTTGGGATACCTGTTGTTTCGAATATTTCGATTGCTCGGATAACTCTGCGAACGTTATTTGGGTGGGTTGCTTCTGCTGCTTCAGGATCAACTGCGCGAAGCTTTTGGTGAACCGCTTCGTTTCCAAGCTCCTCTGCTTCGCGGAGCAGAGCTTCTCTCAGAGCATCATTTTTTGTGCTTTCCGAATAGCTTGAGATCGTCGTAACAGAGTCAAGATAAAGTCCTGTTCCGCCGCAGAAGACGGGGATCTTTCCGCGGGAGATTATTTCATCTGCGCATTTCTTTCCAAGCTCGCTATAATCTGCGCAGGAGAAATCCGTATCAGGCGTGCATATGCCAACCAGATGATGGGGAACTCCAAGTCGCTCCTCCATTGTGGGAGCGGCGGTTCCTATCTCCATTCCTTTATATATCTGCATTGAGTCGTTTGAAACGACCTCGCCGTTAAAGTGCAGAGCAAGCTGAACTGCAAGGGCGGTCTTACCCGATGCGGTAGGGCCTGCAACGGCTATAAGTTTTTTGTTATTAATCACTTTTTCAGTCCTGATCCGATAGTGTAATATTTGTTATGCAATCGCAGAAAACAACCTGTACGAATAACATTTTATGCAACTGTATAACTTAAAAACGCTTATTTTTATATATTTTGAATACCGCGAAGCCAAGGAATATTCCTGCCATATTAAGAATAAAATCGTCGATATCAAGGCTTCCGAGCAAGGTGAAATACTGAATTGTTTCAATTGATGCGATCAAAGCGGAGGAGACAACAAGCATATGCTTTGCGCACTTCAGCCTTTCCCAGATCAAGGGGAGAAATATACCTATTGGGATAAAGAGGATAACGTTTCCGCCCAGATTTTTGATGGCGTGGTTTACAAGAGAGACAGAGCTTGTCTTATACATCTCAAAGTATTCCGCAACCGTTTTGAAGGGAATAAGATTTATCCTTTGACTGAGCTGATAGAAATAATTATCGTACGAAATGAAGAGTATTCTCTGGCCAAATAAAAGCCAAAGCATAAAGAGGCTGTAAAGCCCAAACAACAACCAAAGTATTTTGCGCATCACACGAGAACCTGCCTTCTTTTCAAAACAATTCTACTTGATCGTCCGTTACTGGATGATCATGGCGTCTCCGAAGCTGAAGAAGCGATATCTTTCCTCTACTGCTTTGTTATATGCGCCGAGCATTTTTTCTCTTCCCGCAAAAGCGGAAACAAGCATAAGCAGTGTGCTTTCGGGCAGGTGGAAGTTTGTGATAAGGGCATCAACTATCTTGAAGCGATATCCGGGATAGATGAAAATTCCTGTGTCTGTACTAACGGGCATAAGAATTCCATCGTCGTTTGCTGCGCTCTCAAGGGTTCTGCAGGAGGTTGTGCCAACAGCGATAACTCTGCCGCCTGCCGCCTTTCTTTCGTTTATGATCCTTGCGCTTTCTTCTGTAACACAAATGTATTCGGAGTGCATTTCATGGTCCTTGATGTTTTCCTCTGAAACGGGACGGAACGTTCCGAGACCAACGTGAAGAAGAACGGGAACTATGGCTGTGCCCTGAGCCTTTATTTTTTCAAGAAGCTCGTTTGTGAAATGAAGTCCTGCTGTGGGAGCAGCGGAGGAGCCTTCCTCGCGGGAATAAACCGTCTGATATCTTTCGCCGTCAGAAAGCTTTTCTGTGATGTAAGGGGGGAGGGGCATTGTGCCAACGCGGTGGAGAGCATCATAAACGCAGGTTGCATCTCCCCCAGCAGTGAATTTAACAACTCTGCAGCCGCCTTCAATAATATCCATAACCTCGGCTGTCAGAAGTCCCTCACCAAAGGAGAGTCTGTCGCCGATCTTAGCTCTTTTTCCGGGGCCTGCAAGTGCCTCCCAGGTGTCGTTTTCTCTCTGCTTCAGAAGGAGAAGCTCAACGGGGGACGTGCTGTTTGTTTCGACAAGCTCGCCTGCCTGATTGTCAAAGCGATGGGAGCGAACTCCGATAACTCGGGCGGGAATAACTCTGGTGTCGTTTATAACAAGAACGTCCTCAGGACGAATATAATCAGTTATATCGGAAAAGACCTTGTGGTCGATATTGTTCCCTTCGCGCTCAATAACCATAAGGCGAGAGGAGTCGCGAGGATAAACTGGTGTCTGTGCAATAAGCTCCTCGGGAAGATCGTAGTGAAAATCCTTCAGAGTGAGATTTGTTTCGGGAAGGTTGTTTTTTATCATAAATGGACACCGTCCTTTGTTTTCTTAGTTTTATATATTTTATCATAAAGATAACAAGTGTTCAAGGGGGATGGCTGCACTTGTCAGGGCTTGTTTTTATCGTTTTATAAAAGGCGTCGAGCAAATGATTCTATTGGCGGGACTACACGATGCCGTGGCTGCAAACTATATGCTCGCCGACGATCTCGATAACTCCGTAGGTGCATTGTGGATAGCCCTTTCCGATGGTTCCAGGATTGAAATAGATAAGGTCGTCTCGTCTTAATTCAAGCTTTGAATGTGTGTGCCCGAAGAGAAGGATCTGAGCTTCCTTTTCCTTTGCGCGATATCCTGCCCAAAGGAGAGAGCTTTTAACATCATATTTATGACCGTGCATGCATAATATTTTAGTGCCGCCCAAGTCGATGAGAGCTTCCTCTCTTTCGTTTACAAAGATGGGATCGCAGTTCCCCTTGACACATACGTGCGGAACGTTTGGATATTTTTCAAAAACAGAGGTGGCACCGATTATGCCGTCGCCGAGGAAAATAAAAGCGTCTGCTCGACCGTTATGAGCTTTTATGGCGGCTTCAATATTTGCCTCTCTGCCGTGGGAATCGGAAAAAACGAGGATCTTAATTTTTTTCATACTGCTCACCTTAATTTTATATATTGAAAGGATTTTCTATGAAGCTTGACCGTAACACGATTCAGATGATAACAAAAATGTCGGATGATCATTTGTGGAAAATAATATGTGCCCTTGGGGTTTCAACAGGGATCGATCTGTCCGGGGTGAACGTTGACAAAAATCAGCTTGCCAAGGTGCGCGCTGCGCTAACCCAGATGACCGATTCTGATATTTCCCGTGCAACTGAAATTATTGCTAACTGCAAAAAGGGGGAAATGAATGATAAGCGGTGGTAATTTCGAGGGGCTACCCGATATTATAAAAAAGCTGACCGAAAGTCCGGAGATAGCCGATATTATAAAAAATGCGGGACTTTCTCAGCCGGAGGCTGCTTCGGATGAAAAAATCAGGCAAAAGGAAGAAGCGTTTTCTCTTTCTCCTGAGATGATGGCAAAGCTGCCCTCAGTTATAACAGCGCTTCAGGGGATGGGAATAGGCGCGTCTAAAAGTGATGGTGGAGAGCTGAATACAAACGATATCGCTTCAAAGCTTCCGCAGGCGATGAACGCGCTGTCTTCTATGGGATTTGGTGCTCAAGCGAAACCGACGGCACACAGCGAGGATAAAAAGCGTGAGGCGCTGCTGAAGGCTTTGAAGCCATATATGAGCCCTCGTAAAAGAGGAGCTATTGATATGATGCTGTCCATTGGCTCGCTTGCCGAAATAATGAAAATGCTTATGGGAGGTGAATGAAAATGTATTCAAGAAAAAGCAGAGACGATTACGGAGACTATATTATAACTCCCCCTCCCGGATATGATGGCAGCCGCTTTGGCTTTCGCAGTGATGGGCGGGACGATTCCTTTCCTCCGTATGACAAAAGGGGGCAATTATGCTCAAAGCCTGACGTGAACAAGGACGAGAAACAATGCGTGGATTGTGAGAAAAGGGAAGAGGAAGGGCTGTTTCCGTTTCTCAAAAGCGGCATTGGTCAGGAGGAGCTGATATTGATAGCTCTTCTTCTTGTTATTGTAGGAGAAAAGAACGTTTCTCCCGAGATAGTTCTTATTCTTGGGCTTCTTCTTTGTATATAGCACTGATTGCTGCGATAGACTTTTTCAACATTTCTCCGAAATTCGCCATAGGCGAGCTGCTCTTAAAGTCTAAGTCGTCAGTAATATTCGAGAAGGCAGAGGAGATTTTCAATCTTGAATTTTCAAGTGAGACGTCAAGTCTGCAGTCTGAACATTCTGATGCAAAGCGTAGAAAGCTGAAGTTTACATCCTCCAGATCAAGTTTCTTTTTGGTGGATGCTTGATTTGAAATAAATCCATGGTCAATTTCAGTTTCAAAGGCAACGGTGAATGCCTCGTCAGTGGATTTAGCGGATATTTCAACCGGAGAGCTTGCAGAAACTTTATTAAGCACGAATATAATTGCGATCATTATGGAAATGAAGCTGTTAAGGCCTACGTCGCACATAAATTCATCAGACTGACATAAGAAATTGAAGCTGAGTGATGTGGGATTGTTTGCATTAATTTCAGACATCAGCATGCGAATTGCCTTTTTTGCATCAAAAACGGCGTTTGTGTGATAGCAATCGTTTAAGATTGTGGTGGATTCTATTTTCTCGCACAGAAATCTGATATCATTTGGTGTAAACAGATCGGCGGAAGCAATAAACTCCGATGCGCTGTGTGCGCTGTTCAGGATAGCTACCGCTGCAAATCTGCAATCGGATATATTGTGTGGGATAACGGCGAAATAACAGCTCCCACAAACAATTTTTGCCGCGGCTATGAATGGCCGCGGCTTTTTGCTTTTCATTGTCAGATCATAGCGCAGAGCATCTGTGCTTGAAATATATTCTGAAATGTTTGTTTTAACAAGGGAGACGTGAGAGCTCACCTCAGCGCTTTTGTTTGCTAACAGAAAGTTTCCTTCAATATCGCAAAGAAAAGCAGAAGAAGCTTCTATGTCAAAATATTTATTTTTATCGTTCATTTTATAATTGTATTATTCAGCGATAGTAGTATCAACATTAGTAGTGTCTTCTTCGATTTCGGGAATCGTTGAAACGTACTGTACGGAGGTGATTTCTCTTTCGACCAAAAGCTTTGCTATATCCTGCGCTTCTCCCTTTATCAAGGGGCGGAGCATATACGTTGAAAAGCTTCCTGCGATATTTGCACAAAGCTCTCCTGCGCTGTCGGCATCAAGCTCAGTCATATCTATTGTAAGAAATTCCGTATAAGAAAAGAGCTTTTCTATATGATATGAATTTCTTGCATAGGTATAAGCTGAGGGCTTAAGTGAAAGTGAAATGTGGGAGTCTTTAACGTTTGAGCGGATAGCTTTGAGATATTTGATACATTCAGCTGTTTCGCCTCCCTTTTCGGTGAGGATATTTTCAAATCCGCTGAGGATGATCTCATCAAATCCGATTTCGGAAAGCTCGCTGCATATAAGGGAGTCGAGTATGTCGTCGTTTCCTTTTTTGAATATAGCTGATGTGGTCATATTTTTGCTTTTTGCATAAGCGATGGCATCGGTCAGCTCTTCAAAGGAGATGATAGATTCGCTTGCAGGCAGACGGGAAAAGTCCTCCGTCGCTTTTGATGCATAAGTCAGCTTGTCGTTTTCAAATACGGGGAAGGAAACTGCATTAAAGCCCTCTGCATAGAGAGAATCAATTATGCTTTTAAGAGTGATTGCCTTTTGTTCGCTGTCATCTTCGGGGACAAAGAGAAGATCAACGTCAAGATATCCTGCTTTAACTTTTGCTTTTTCCTCAGGGTGCTCAGCGTTGCCCTTGTCTGACGAATCAAGCATATCGGGCGTATCGAAATCCTGAGTTTCAACAGGCTCTTTGTTTATATCTGCATTTTCCATTCTCTTTTTCAGATTATTTCCGACTATGAGTGCAAAGCAGAAAATAAGGATGGCGCAAATTCCAAAAAATAAGATTCGTTTGGGAAGCTTATATTTTTTAGCCGTATAGGTTCGGTAGCGTCGTTTCACTTTTTATCAGTCCTTCCAGGTCATATCCTTGATTGAGATAGAGCTGTAAAGCTCGGTTTTGGTGATTTCAAATTCTGCCGCTCTCTTTTCAACGGCGAGAGAAAACTGTGCTTCTGTATAGTTATTGCAAAGCTCGTCGAAATGCTTTTCAATATAAGCATCCTCTTTTTCGCATCTCTGGAAAATGCTGTATCCCTGCTCGCTTTCTATAACGGGGCTGATTTCGCCGATATCGAGGGCAAAAGCGGCATCGTTGTTAACGTCGTCCCAATAGCCCTCGCAGATGTAATATCCATCCTTATTGCCAAACATCTGGAAGGATTCGCCGTATTCTGCAACGAGAGAATCAAAATCCTCTCCTGCAACAGCCTTGGAGTGTACAAGATCTGCGATAGCCTTTGCTTCCTCGTCCGTGTGAGCTTTTTCAGGGATATAAATAGTTCCGTCGTACGCGGTTTTGTTGCTTTCGCCAACGATCAGAATTTGTTTTATGCGGATGAACTTATCGCTTGCCATATATTCGCGAAGGGATTTTTCATCAGAGGTGATCGCTCCGTCGTTCATCATTTTATGGTAAAGCTCGTCGGAACAGATTGCATTTGTCTGAAGAAGCTCGTAGGTGCTGTGGTTCATATATCCTTCAGCCAGCGCCTTGATATATTCTCGTTGGTTTTTATAGCCGTTACGGGTTGCTTCAAGCTCAGCCTCAACAGCTGCATTGACAGCGGGATTTTCGCGGTCGACGCCGAACTCTGCTGAAAGAGAGAGAACTGCATAGAAATCGCGGAGAGAATCCTCAACAAGCTTTTCAATTTTTTGAGTCAGAGCCTCTGCCTTTTCGTTGTCTGCCCAGTCCTCCTCATCTGCGGAAAGCTGGAGCTTATAGTTGAGAACGAGATATCGATATAGCTCGTAGGGCACGTCATATTCGCCCACCTTCATAACAGCTTCTGTTTCCTTAGCAGATGAACTAAGGGAAGTGCAGGAGGAAAGAGGTGCACATATAAGAATACAGCTGATAGCTGCACAAATAATTCTTACGATCAGTTTTTTCAAAGCAAAAACCGCCTTTCTGTTTCTTAAGCTTCATTATACCATTTTATAATGAATATTTTATGAACGGTGGCAAAAAAGGAAGGATTGCTCCTTCCTTTTTGTTATCAGTCAAGCATTGTAAGCACGCTAGTTGCGTCCTTGATAGTTTTTTCCATTGCCTCTTTGCCGTAGCGGTCAACGTCGGCCTTGTTCTTTTCTCCGTGTGTAAGGCACCCTGCCCCGCCGATACATCCGCCGGTGCACGCCATACCTTCAATAAAGTTGCCGTCCAGAACCTTTTTGGATGCTTTGAGAAGAGCGATCTTGCATGCTTCGATACCGTCGCAGGGAACTGCCTTCAGATCAAAGTTGTCAATGCCCTGTTCCTTGAGCGCCTGAACAACTGCATCGGAAAGTCCGCCAACGCGGGCGAAAATTCTGCCGTAGTAGGAAGCATTGTCAAGCTCTGTTCCCTCAAGGGTTGTAATGTCGATATCCTTACTGTCAAAGAGCGCCTGAAGCTCTTCGAATGTGATAACGGAGTCAACGTAGTGTCGAACCTCTTCCTTCTGGAATTCCATCTTCTTTGCTGTGCAGGGTCCGATGAATACAACCTTTGCCGTGGGGTCTGTTTTCTTGATATATTTAGCCAGCGCACCCATGGGAGAGAGGTTGTGAGAAATATGAGGAGCAAGGTCGGGGAACTGTCCCTTAACATAGGAAACGAATGCGGGGCAGCATGAGGATGTGAGGAAGCCCTTTTCAACCAGCTCTCTTGCCTCGGAGAGCGCAACCATATCAGCACCAAGAGCCGCTTCGATAACGGAATAGAAGCCGAGAGCCTTGATACCGCTTGTAACCTGAGGCATCTTGGCATATGTAAACTGGCTGGATATGGAGGGAGCAACGATGGCGTAAACCTTATAGTTTTTATTTTCATCGCTGTGGCGGATGAAATCAACAACGTCAAGAATAAAGCTCTTATCGTTGATAGCTCCCCAGGGGCACTGATATACGCAGGCTCCGCAGGAGATGCATTTATCGTTATCAACCTTTGCCTGCTTATGATCGCCCATTGTGATAGCCTTGACCTTACAAGCTGCTTCGCAGGGGCGCTTATTGTTTGTGATGGCGCTGTAAGGACAAACCTTTGCGCACTGTCCACATTCAACGCATTTTGATTTGTCTATATGAGCCTTCTGGTGCTCGTCAAATGTAATCGCTCCGCGCTTACAAACGTCTTCGCAGCGATGAGCAAGGCATCCGCGGCAAGCTGCGGAAACCTCGTATCCGCCCATAGGACATTCATCGCAGGCGATATCTATAACCTCGATAACGTTGGGGTTGAATTTATCTCCGCCCATAGCCATTTTGATTCGCTCGCCAACGACAGCTCTTTCCTTATAAACGCAGCAGCGCATTGTGGGATTCTTACCGGGAATGATGATCTCGGGGATGTTAAGAAGGTTTTCCGCCAGAGTTCCCTGCCAAGCGTAGCGGGCAACCTCGCGAAGCACCTTATATTTAAGATACTGAACCTTTGTGTCAAACTTTCTGATCTTAGCCATTGAATTTCACCTCTCAGAAATAGATAACTTTGATTTTTTTGCCCATTTTTTTAAGGCAGGCTGACAGCTCCTCAACCAAGTTCATTTTGATATGGAAGTTGATGGGGAGGTCGGGATTTTGGTGGGCAGGGTTAACTGCTCGTCCAACGAAGAAATTTATGTCCGTTGCTTCTTCAAAGAGCAGACGGGATATAAGGGAAGCGCCGTCTCTGGCAACGCTCCACTTTTCATAGCATTTGTTTTCGCCCAGATGGTCCTTGGCATATTCCACAACGCGATTGACCGTGATAACGCCTTCTGTAACCAGATCGACGCCGTCAAGCTCCGCGGTGGGCGGTATTTCAGGGTCGAAGAAGCTGAGGCTGGGCTTCAGGGGTTTGCCAAGATATTTGGCAGCAATTGATGACGTTGTTCCTCCGCAAACAATATGCTTTCCCTGCTTTGCAAAGAAGAGAGACATCATTCTGTTTGCATCGTCGGGATTTGAGGGAGGACCGAACAAAAGATTCATAGGCTCGCGGCGGCGGACTCTTATGGCGCAAACCGTTGTGTCGTCGCCGGGCTCGAAGCCGTAGAGCTTATTACATTCGTCTGCCAGCATCGTTGCAAGGGTTTTTGCGGTAAATCCAACGTGAGCAAAGGTTTCAAGGAAGCTTATGATCTCCTTGCGTTCCCAACCGAAGTTGAGGGTGAGACCGACGCCTGCATGAACGCATCCGTCGCTCATGGCAACGAAGATATCATCCTCCTGAAGCGTTATTCTTGAGCGGTATATTTTCTTATCGCCCAGAATCATTTCCGTTTTGGGATAATCGTAGTTCTCGCCGTTGCGGAGGAGGATAACCTGAGGGTTGTCATACTGGATTATATCTGCTTCCTCATTGTTGATGATATGTATAATAGTGAATGTTGAATAAGCAACTCCGCGAACAGAGCAAACCGGAAGGGTTGCTGCGATTGTTTCAACGCAATCCTCTATGGAAAGACCTGCTGCAAGCATGGTTGAAATGATCTTAGAGGTCAGAGTTGAAAGAATACTTGCCTTAACGCCGCTGCCCAGTCCGTCTGCCAAAACTACAACGGTTGAGTTTTCGTCAGCCTCGACGATATCGATATGGTCGCCGCAAAGCTGCTCACCAACGTGATTGAGGCTTTGATAGCCGATGTCGATACAGAGGTTATTCATCGATAGACTCCTTGAGCTTTGTGAGCGCTATTTTCGTTTCGGCAGCTGTTTCGCCGAGAAGGGAAGCTATTTCCTGAACGATGCGCATCTGCTTTTCTACAACGCGGTCAGCGGTTTCGATAGTCTGTCGGTTAATATTGTCTCTATGCTCGCGTGCAGTTTCCTGCTCGGTGATATCGCGCAGGATGCAGAGAAGAGTGTGGTAGTTTTTATCGTAAACGATATTTTGTTCAACGTATTTGCCGTATTCCGCAAGATAAACCTTTTTGTCCTTGATAACGTTTCCTGTGTTCATAACCTGCAGGAAAGCGGAGGGGTCAAGGATGCGGACAACGGGCTCTCCCATAAGGTCAGCTGCATTTCGCATATTGACGATTCGGAGGGCTACGTTGTTTATTTTTTGTATTTCAAGGTTTTCGTTAAGAAGCAGAATTCCGTTGGGAGAATTTGTCATAATATTATCGGAGAGGGATTCTGCTTTTTCTCTCAGATATGGCAGGCAGGTGGAAACGTCGGCCTTTCCCTGAATGATAGCGATTGCTTTTTCGCGGCAGGTTTTATATCCGCAGGAGCCGCAATTCAATTCGTCCTCGGGAGTGGTCTTGCTCATTTTGCGAAGAGTTTCCGTGATCTCACGCTCTGAGGGCTGAACCATTTTTTTATCAATTGCCTCAAATTCCTTTTCGAGCTTAAGACCCTCCGGCTTTTCAACGGGGAAGTCGAGCTCGCCTGCATAGTCCATAACGTTCAGCTGATTTTTAACGGGGGAGTTATGATATTTTTCCATAACGGGACCGCCCGTGCAGCTTCCTGCACAAGCTGACATTTCAATAAAGCAGCGATGGATTTTTCCTTTGGCAATATCCTCAAGAGCGGCGATACAGTTTTCAACGCCGTCGATAGCGAGATATTTATATATGGGGTTGCGCTCAGTCATAGTTCTGAGAACGCCGCCTGTTGTGGGGAAAAATCTTGCAAGGCTTTCATCGGTTGAGTCCTTGCCCTGCTTGATTTCGATATTTTCTTCCTTGAGCCATTTTGCAAGCTCCTCAAAGGTGAGAACGGCATCAACTGCGCCGTATCTTTCTGCCTCGTCCTTTTTGGCAACGCACGGACCGATGAAGACCACCTTTGCATCGGGAGAAACCTCTTTTATCCATTCTGCATGGACCTGCATGGGACTTTTAACGTCTGCAAGATAGGGGAGAAGATGAGGAAAATATTTCTGAATAAGCAGATTTATGGAATGGCAGCAAGAGCTGATAACAACGTCCTTTGTACCCTCGGAGAGAAGGCGCTCGTATTCCTTTTTAACTATGGTTGCGCCAACTGCTGTTTCTTCAGCGCCGACAAATCCCAGCTTAACGAGAGCATCGCGCAGGTTATCAATGCCAACGTTTTCGTAGTTAGCAATAAAAGAGGGGGCGATACTTGCATAAACGGGAGCGCCGGAATCAATAAGAACCTTAGCGGTTTCGATTCCGTCTGCAATTTCCTTGGCATTCTGGGGACAAACAACAAAGCAATGTCCGCAGAGGATACATTCGTTGCCGATTATATTTGCCTGATTTCCTGAAAAGCGGATGCTTTTAACGGGACAATGGCGGATGCATTTGGAGCAGTTTTTGCAATTGGACTTTTTCAGTCTGAGGAATTCTGCCATTATTCAAAAATCCTTTCCGTAGAATTTTGGGGGATAGTCGTAATTATGCCTTTGCGAGAATTTCGTTTCTGAAAAATTCATCAACTGTTTCGGGAGAAACAGAGCAAACCTTGTCGTCGACAGAAACACAAACGCCCGCCTGGCAATTCTGCATGCAGAATGTTCCGCTGAGCTCAACCTTGCCTTCAAGGCGGTTTTCTGCGATAAGCTTCTGGAGCACTTCAACAACCTGACGTGAGCCTTTCAGATGGCAGGATGAACCGATACAAACTGTAACTTTCATTTTATTTTACCTCTTACGTTTAGTTAATTCGATCAAAAATGTGCACTAAAACACAACCTAATAATTATTATATCACTTATCAGTATGTATGTCAATTTATCATTTGGGGATTTTTAGGCTTATTAAAATATAAAATCACAAGGGTGCCGACGTTGGAAGAAGGTCGGCACCCTTTCAAAAAAAGGTTGACAATATTATCAGCGATTCTTTTCTCTCAGCACTACGGAAACAGCGGTGAGCAGCACGGGTGCTGCTACCATGCCAAAAACTCCTGCCATACGAAATCCCGTGTAAACCGATGCCAGTGCGAATATAGGATGAACACCTGCGCCTCGCCCTATAAGCTTGGATTCAACAGGCTGACGAATTGCCCAAACGATTGCAGTTATAACGACAAGGCCTATTGCTTGTCCTGTTTTTTTCATAAAAAGGCTTGTGGCAGCCCAGGGTATAAGCACTCCTCCAACTCCGATTATGGGAAGGAAATCAACTATGCTTATTATGGCGGCAAGGATGAAAGCATGATCGATTCTCAGAATCAAAAATCCGACAAAAAGCTCTGTGAACGTTACGAGGATTATGGTGGAATATGCGCGCAGAAATCTGCCTAAGCCTTTGGAAAGCAGCGAAACCCCTTTGCATATATTATCCTTTTGATTTTTTGGCAGTATGCATTTGATGGCAGCGGCTGTTTTGTCATATCCGAAGGTAAAATAGAAAAGCGCAGCAACGGAGATTGCAAGTCCTATTGCGAATGATGGGAGAGCTGAGAAGATTGAAGCTGTGGAGGATGCGATATGAGAGCTTATCTGAGAGATTGCTCTTGAGAGGAAATTTTCAAGGGATACGGCAAAGTCTTCTCCAAGGAGCCGATTGGCATAGTCTGAGAGGGATGAGCTGAGCTCGGATAGCATATTCGTGCCTTCCGGCTGAGAGAAAATTTCCGTGATTGCGGAGCAGAGCCTCTTTATTGCTGTTGCGGCGCTGAACCAAATAAGAACGCCCAGTGCGGCAAGTCCGGAGAAAAGCAGAATGGCGCATAGGATGCCTTCGCTCATTTTTGTCAGAGAGCTCAGCCTTTTTGCTCCTCCTCGAATGAGGCAGGATAGGAAAAAGGCAATTGCAAACGGAAGCAGAACGGGCAGAGCAAATTTTAAGGTGAGCCATAAAAGACCGAGAAAAAATGCTCCTCCGATGCCGTATATTGCTATTGTTTTCAGCTTGTCTTGTATCATGCTTTCCCCTTTTTATATCAGTGAGTGTTACAATCAGTATGCCCCGCGAAATTCTTTGTTTACAAATTAAAGGCAAAAAATCTGTTTACATATTTGTGCCTTTGTTGTATAATTAATCTGTTATGAAAAAAGAGAGGTATACCAAATGAAAAGAATTTTGGCGATATTGCTTTTTGCAGTGATGCTTCTTTCTCTTGCAAGCTGCGAAAGCTATGAATCAACATACACTTCTTATGATGAGAAAAACATCTACGTTGAAATGGTGGTTGAGGGCCACGGTCTTATGACTATCGAACTCTATCCCGAGATCGCTCCCATCACGGTTCACAATTTTGCAACTCTCGTTTCCGAGGGCTTCTACGACGGGCTCACATTCCATCGAATCATCAAGAATTTTATGATTCAGGGCGGTGATCCTCAGGGCACGGGCTCAGGCGGCAGCGATAAGAACATCAAGGGTGAATTTTCTGCAAACGGTGTTGAGAACAATCTTTCTCACGAGCGCGGAGTTATTTCTATGGCAAGAAGCCAGGCAAACGATTCTGCTTCCAGCCAGTTCTTCATCTGCCACGCTGCATCCACTTATCTTGACGGCAACTATGCGGCTTTCGGTAAGGTTGTTGAAGGCCTTGAGGTTGTAGACAGTATTGCTGCGGTTACAACCAATTCAAGCGACGCCCCCACAAGCAAGGTTGTTATCAAGTATGCAAAGCTTGTTTACGGTGCGGATAAGGTTGACAGCATTGACACAACTGAGGAAACACGTCCCGATTGGGGCAGAGGAGACTCTATCAACGTTGAAATGTCCGTAAAGAATTACGGAGTGATAAAGCTGAAGCTTGATCACACGCAGGCTCCCATTACGGTTGAAAACTTCGTTTCTCTTGTGGAAGAAGGCTTTTATAATGGGCTCACGTTCCACCGAATCATTGAGGACTTTATGATTCAGGGTGGCGACCCTGAAGGAACAGGTATGGGCGGCAGCGATAAAACTATCAAGGGCGAGTTTGCCGCAAACTACGTGAATAATACGATTTCCCATAAGCGCGGAGTTATTTCCATGGCAAGAAGTAGTGATTTCAACTCTGCAAGTAGTCAGTTCTTCATCTGCCACGCTGACGTAGCTCAGCTTGACGGCAACTATGCAGCGTTTGGTGAGGTTTATGAGGGAATCGAGGTTGTAGACGCTATTGCATCCGTTGAAACGGACAGCAGCGATTATCCCACAGAAGACGTAATTATTGAATATATTAAGGTTATAGACTAAGGAGTAAAAAACAATGGCAACAAAGATTAAAATCACAATGGAAAGCGGCGACGCGATCACTCTGGAGCTTTATCCCGAAATCGCTCCCATCACAGTTGAGAATTTCGTTTCTCTTGTAAAAGAAGGTTTTTATAACGGACTCATTTTCCACCGCGTTATCGCAGGCTTTATGATTCAGGGCGGCGACCCCATGGGCACAGGCTTTGGCGGCAGCTCCAAGACTATCAAGGGCGAATTTGCTATCAACGGCGTAAAGAACGATCTCTCTCACGAGCGCGGAGTTATCTCCATGGCAAGAAGCCAGATGCCCAATTCTGCTTCCAGCCAGTTCTTCATCTGCCATGCAGACGCAACGTTCCTTGACGGTCAGTATGCAGCATTCGGACGCGTTATCGAGGGCATGGAAACAGTTGACGATATCGCAATGACAAGAACAAATATGCAGGATAAGCCTCTCCGCGATCAGAAGATGGAGAAGGTTGAAATCATCGAAGAGTAATTATTTTCGGGGGAAATCTTTTTTAAGGTTTCCCCTTCGTTTTTCTTGACAAAAAAAGCAAAATGTGTTACCATAATTTTTAGCTACGACGGGAAGGAGTAGTCTGCTTATAAGGCAATAGAGAGCAGCGGATGGTGGAAGCGCTGTGTCGGCGGCAGATGAAGTAGTCTCTGAGCTTTGGCCCTGAAGGTTTTTTATTGTGTAGGGGTCGACGGTTAATCTCCGTTAGAGGATTTTGAGTGCGTCTTTTGTGGCGAATTCAGGTGGTACCGCGCTATATTCAAGCGTCCTGACTTTTTTAAGTCAGGACGCTTTTTTAATGCAGAATGTAGAGTGCAGAGTACAGAATTTTTGTAAATAGTTCAGATAAATATATAGGAGAAATCAATGAAAAGAGAATTACCGAAAACCTATTCTCCTCAGGATTTTGAGGAAAGAATTTATGCAAAATGGTGCGAGGAAGGTCATTTCACAGCGAAGGTAGACCGCTCCAAGCCCCACTATTCTATCGTTATTCCCCCTCCAAACATCACAGGTCAGCTTCATATGGGCCATGCTCTTGACAACACTCTTCAGGATATTCTTGTAAGATATAAGAGAATGTGCGGCTTCTCAACTCTCTGGCTTCCCGGCACAGACCATGCTTCTATTGCAACAGAGGCTAAGATCGTTGAGGCAATGAGATACGAAGGCGTTACAAAGGACGATATCGGCCGTGATGGCTTCCTTGAGAGAGCTTGGGATTGGAAGGCTAAGTATGGCGGCAGAATCATCGAGCAGCTTAAGAAGCTGGGCTCCTCTTGCGACTGGTCTCGTGAGAGATTCACTCTTGATGAGGGATGCAGCGAGGCTGTTCAGACAGTATTTATGAAGCTTTACGATAAGGGACTCATTTACCGCGGAAACCGTATGGTAAACTGGTGCTCCACTTGTATGACTTCTATTTCCGATGCTGAGGTTGAATACGAGGATCAGCAGGGCAATTTCTATCATCTGCTCTATCCCGTTAAGGAAACAGGCGAAATGCTTGAGCTTGCAACAACTCGTCCCGAAACAATGCTCGGAGACACAGCTGTTGCTATCAATGCTGAGGACCCCAGATATGCGCATCTTCACGGATGCCACGTTCTCCTTCCCCTTATAAACAAGGAGATCCCCATTGTATGCGACGAGCATGCTGATATGACAAAGGGTACGGGCGTTGTTAAGATCACTCCTGCTCACGATCCCAACGACTATGAGGTTGGCCAGCGCCATAATCTGCCCCTTGTCCGCGTATTCACATACGACGGCAAGATGACAGGTGCAGAGGACAAGGCTGCGGCTGATAAGCTTATTGCAAGCGGAGCGGCTGCTGTTGGCGAGCCCGAGGTTCTTGACTGCGGTAAGTATGCAGGAATGACAACAAAGGAAGCTCGTAAGGCAATCCTTGCAGATCTTGAAGCTATCGGCCTTCTCAAAGAGGTTGAGCCTCTTGCTCACAACGTTGGAACTTGCTATCGTTGCCACCACACTATCGAGCCTATGATCTCTAAGCAGTGGTTCGTTAAGATGGAGCCTCTTGCTAAGCCCGCGATCGACGTTGTTCGCAGCGGCGAGATCAAGTTCGTTCCCGAAAGATTCGAAAAGAACTACTTCCATTGGATGGAAAATATCCGCGACTGGTGTATTTCCCGTCAGCTTTGGTGGGGTCATAGAATTCCTGCTTACTATTGTGAAAACGAGGCTTGCGGCGAAACCGTAGTTTCTCTTGATGCTCCTTGCAAGTGTCCCAAGTGCGGTGCGGCTATGGCTCAGGATCCCGACACACTTGATACATGGTTCTCATCTGCTCTCTGGCCCTTCTCCACAATGGGTTGGCCTAAGAATACAGAGGATCTTGACTACTTCTATCCCACAAACACACTTGTAACAGGATATGATATCATCACGTTCTGGGTTTCCAGAATGATCTTCTCCGGCCTTGAATATACAGGCAAGGCTCCCTTTAACACAGTTCTTATTCACGGACTTGTTCGTGATGCACAGGGCCGTAAGATGTCCAAATCTCTCGGCAACGGTATTGATCCCCTTGAGATCATTGATCAGTACGGTGCGGACGCGCTCCGTTACGCTCTTGCAACAGGTAACAGCCCCGGAAATGATATGCGATTCTCCGATGAAAAGATCGAGGCGGCTCGTAACTTTGCAAACAAGCTTTGGAACGCTGCTAGATTCGTTATGATGAATCTTGATATCGATGAGATCCAGCTTCCCGACGAGAGCGTTCTTGCTCCTGAGGATAAGTGGATCCTTGCTCACTTCAATGCGGCTGTTGAAAGCGTTAACACAAACCTCGAGGGCTTTGAGATCGGTGTTGCACTTTCCACTCTCTATAACTTTATCTGGGACGAATATTGCGACTGGTATATCGAGCTTGCAAAGGCTTCTCTCACAGGAGAGGATAAGGAAAGAGCTAAGGTTACTCAGAACACTCTTGCATACGTTCTCGCAGAAACTCTTAAGCTGCTTCATCCCTTTATGCCCTTTATCACAGAGGAGATTTACAGCGGTCTTCCCGGAACAAGCGAAAGCATCATGATCAGCGCATATCCCAAGGCTGATCCTGCGCTCAATTTTGCGGATGCAGCTAATATGGATAAGGTTATCGATGCTATCCGCGCTATCCGTACACGCCGCGCGGAAATGAACGTTCCTCCCTCCCGTAAGGCGAAGGTTTATATCGTAACAAAGGACGAGGATGCATTTGCTCCCTCCTGCTTTGCGTTCTTTATGAGAATGGCTTCTGCATCCGAGGTTCAGGTTGTTGATTCATTTGCAGAGGACGGCGCAGTTCAGATCATCACAGACAGCGCAACTATCTACATTCCCATGGCAGATATCGTGGACTTTGAGGCTGAAAGAAAGCGCCTTGAGGGCGAGCTTGCAACAATGGAGGCAGAAATCAAGAGAGCAAGCGGTAAGCTTGCAAACGAAAGCTTCACAGCTCGTGCGCCTGAAGCGGTTGTAAACGCTGAGCGCGAAAAGCTGGCAAAGTATGAGGCTCGCAAGGCGGGTATCATCGAAGCTCTTGCCGCTCTTAATAAGTAATCAAACGTTAAAATCCTGCATTGAAAAATGCAGGATTTTTTGCGTTTGAGATTCTTGTAAGTAAAAATCATAAGGAAAGCCTTAAACGCGGCGTATTTTGGGCGGTTTGTCCACCAAAAAAAGTTGACAAGGAATGAAATATGTTATATAATTATTTAGATATATAAATAAAATCGGGTACTATACCCGGAAGGGAATGACACAGTACAATGCCTAAAAGTATGACAGCGTTTGGCCGCGCGAGAAACACCTCATCCGACGGCTCAAAGGATATCACAGCTGAGATCAAATCTGTTAACAGCAGATATATGGATTGCACAGTAAAGCTGCCCCGCATGTATTCTTTCCTTGAGGAAAGAATCAAGGCTTATCTCACGTCAAGAGGTATCCAGCGAGGCAAGATAGAAATATATATAGGCGTTGACGTGCTGGAGCAGGCGGGCAGCGAGGTTTATCTTGACCGTGCAGCAGCAGCTTCCTATATAGCAGCCCTTGAGGCCCTTCGCGATGAATTTGATCTTCGTGATGATATTTCCGTTATGAGAGTTGCGGCAAACCGCGAGCTTTTCTCCGTGAGAAAGCCTGACGATGATGCCGAGCGCGATTGGGAGGATGTGAAAAGCGTTCTTTCACCTGCGGTTGATGCATTTCTTGAGCGCCGCGAGGCTGAGGGTGCAAGGCTTATGGAGGACATCAACTCCAAGATCGAAGGCATCAAAGCAATCGCCGCTAAGATCGCTGAAATATCTGCAGCAGATATTCAGGGATATGGAGCCAAGCTTGAGGAGCGAATTCGTAAATTCCTTGCAGACTTTGACGTTGAGATAAGTGAGCAGAGAATTCTCACAGAGGCAGCTGTTTTTGCAGATAAAGCAGCTATTGATGAGGAGCTGGTTCGTCTTGCAAGCCATTTTGAAACGTTCCGCGAAATTTCAGAAAGTCCGGAGCCTGCCGGCAGAAAGCTGGACTTCCTTCTTCAGGAAATGAACCGTGAAACAAATACAATGGGCTCAAAGTGCTCCAATGCTGAAATTGCTCATCTTGTTGTTGATATCAAAGCAGAGCTTGAAAAAATCAGAGAGCAGATTCAGAATATTGAATAAGAAAAGCTGCTATAATTAGCTTAGACAGGTAACAATATGAAGTTTATAAATATAGGCTTTAACAATATGATAGCCGCAAACCGTATTATCGCCTTGGTCGGTTCCGACAGTGCGCCCTCAAAGCGTCTTATTCAGGAGGCGAGGGACGAAGGACGAGTGCTTGATTGCACAAGCGGCAGAAAAACAAGAGCAGTTATTGTAACAGACAGCGACCACGTTGTTCTTTCCGCTATCCAGACGGAAACAATTGCGGCAAGAATGATGGGCGAGGAGGTTCACGACGATGCAGAATAAAGGAACACTTGTTGTTATTTCAGGCCCCTCCGGAAGCGGTAAGGGCACAGTTGTAAAGCGTCTGCGCGAAATAATGCCCGAGGTGAGCCTTTCCGTTTCTGCCACCACAAGATCACCCAGAGAGGGCGAGGTTGACGGCAGAGAGTATTATTTCATCACAAGAGATGATTTTGAGGATATGGTAGCTCAGGGCGAGATCCTTGAGTTCACGTCCTACTGCGGAAATTATTACGGAACTCCCAAAAAAGAAGCAGAGCGCATCACAGGTGAGGGAAAGGACCTGATTCTTGAGATCGAGGTTGACGGAGCTTCCCAGATCAAGCGCATCGTGCCCGATTCCGTAACAATAATGCTTATTCCCCCAACAGTTTCTATTCTTGAAGAGCGCCTTCGCGGCAGAGGAACGGAAACAGAACAGGTTATAGCAAACCGACTTGCACGTGCAAGAGATGAGATCAAGCTTGCTTCCTCCTACGACTACGTTGTAGTCAATGAAGAGAACGGTATTGATGCATGTGCAGAAAAGATCAGAGAGATCATTCGCGCAGAAAGAAATAAAAGCGCGAGAATGACATATATAACAGATAAATTTCTTGAAAACTAACCATAAAGGAGAGAATAAAATGATAGTACCTTCCATTCAGGACCTTACAAAAGACAGATTCAACCGCTACACTCTTGTTATTGCAACAGCTAAGAGCGCAAGAATGATCACAGACGAATACATGAAGCAGAGAGAAATTGCTGAAAAGAGAGTTGCAAACAAGGAAACAGATAAGTCTGTTGCAAATATGATCAATCGCGAATATCGCGACGATAAGGCTGTTAAGACAGCAATCAATCACCTTCACGCAGGCGACTTTGCAATTGTTGGCTATGATGATGATCTCATCGCTCAGGCTGAGGCTGCAAAGGCTGAAAAGGCAGCAGCAGAAGCAGCTGCGGCAGAAGCTATCGTTGAAGAATAATTTTTGAAAAGCTATCAGCCTGCTGCCATTATGGGAAGCAGGCTGATTTAGATATAAAAAGTGAAGGGAGGCGCGTTTTGTGAAGGGCGAATATGCCAAGGTCAGAATTCTGGACGTTCCGTATCACGGCGACAGAGTTTATGAATATTATATCCCTGCAAATATTGCAGATGCGGTTGTGCCAGGCTGTCTTGTAAACGTCAGCTTTGGTCGCGGAAACAGAAAATGCGCCGCTATCGTAACAGATATCACAAGCGAGCCTGAGAGCGAGAGGGAATTAAAGCCTATTTTTTCCGTTTCCTCCGATAGTCCTGTTTTGGACGAGGATGAGATCGCTCTTTGTCGTTTTATGTGCGATTACACCCTTTGCACGTTTGGCGAGGCAGTTAAAACGGTTGTTCCGTCTGCCGCGATGTCGAAATTGAATTTTTACTATTTCGTTTCGGCCGAGCCCAGCGAATCAAAAAAGAAGAAGCTTTCCGAAAAGGCTCTGCTGTTTTATAGCTTTGTTAAAAGCCGTGGCAGAGTGTCCTCAGGAATGCTCAGAAATGAATTTGGCGATGAAACTGCGGCTCTTGCCGCATCGCTTATCAGACTTGGCCTCATTGAAAAAGAGGCTGAGGTGAAGGAGTCGTCCAATATAAAATATCAAACCCACGTTGCCTTGAAAATTTCAAGGGAGGATGCTCTGCGAGAGGCGGAAAAATGCTCAAGAAGTCCTTTACAGGCAGCAATATTATCCCGACTTGCAGACGTTGGAGAAGCTGATAGCGACGAGCTTTTTGCCTATATCGGACGAGAGGCTAAGGTTCAGCTTTCTTCTCTTGAAAAAAAGGGGCACGTTCTGCTGACAAAGCGAGAGATATACAGAAATCCATATCTTTCTGCCTGCGATAAGAAGAACGTTTATGAAAGATCCTCCTTGTCAGAGGAGCAGGCTGAAGCGGTTAAAACCCTTTCAGAGCTTGCAGATTCCGGAGAGGCACGAGCTGCTCTTCTGCACGGTGTAACCGGAAGTGGAAAAACAAGAGTTATAAAGGCTATGATAGACCATATGATAGCAGATGGCCGCGGCGTTATAATCCTTGTTCCCGAAATTTCGTTGACACCTCAGACTGTTGGTATCTTTTGCTCTTGCTATGGAGAGAGGGTTGCAGTTATTCATTCAGCTCTTTCTCAGGGAGAGAAGTACGATGCCTGGAGAAGAATCAGGCAGGGAGATGCCGATATTGTTATCGGAACCAGAAGTGCTATATTCGCTCCCGTTAAAAACCTTGGAATGATTGTTATCGACGAGGAGCAGGAGCATACCTATAAATCAGACACAGATCCTAAATATCATGCCCACGATATTGCAAGATATCGCTGCGGCAAAAATGATGCATTGATGCTGCTTGCCTCGGCAACCCCCTCTCTTGCATCGTATTATAAAGCTAAAAGCGGAGTTTACACCTTGGTTGAGATGAATAATCGCTACGGCGGAGCAGTTCTTCCCGATGTTATCGTAAGCGATATGCGACTTGATCGCAGCATGGGCAATTCGTCTCCAATCGGACTTTCCCTGTATACAAAGCTTTTGGAAACTGTTAAAAATAAAAAGCAGGCGATAGTTTTCTTAAATCGCCGAGGATATAACAGCGCGGTTTCCTGCAGAATATGCGGAGAGGCGATCAAATGTCCTCATTGTTCCGTTTCACTCACTTATCATACCCATCGCACGCTCGGCAAAGCAGAGAACCCGGAGGATTATTTCAGAATAAGGTCGGAGAGGGGAAGCCTTTCCTGCCACTATTGCGGATATAAAGCTCAGGTGCCCAGCGTCTGCCCCAGCTGTCAGTCGGAGCATTTTCGATTTGTTGGCTGCGGAACTCAGCAGGCTGAGGAGGAATTGTCAAAGCTTGTTCCAACTGCGCGTGTTATGCGAATGGATATGGATACGACAAGCACGAAGCAGGCTTTTGATAAAATTCTTGATAGCTTCAGAAGCAAGGAAGCGGATATATTGCTTGGAACACAAATGGTTACAAAGGGACATGATTTTCCCGACGTAACGTTAGTTGGAGTTATGAACGCGGACGGAAGCCTTTTCCTTGACGACTTCAGAGCAAGCGAGAGAACCTTTGCTATGCTCACTCAGGTGATAGGACGAGCAGGTCGAGGGGAAAACAAAGGAGTTGCGGTTATTCAAACCTGCAATCCCGATTCTCCTATAATCAAGCTTGCAGCAAAGCAGGATTATAAAAGCTTTTATGAAAGCGAGATAGGAGTTCGACGTGCGCTCACGTTTCCTCCCTTCTGCGATATAGCAGTTATAAATATCACAAGCGGAGACGAGGCCCTTCTCTCTGCTGCATCAAAGGCGGTGGCAGAGCGACTTTGTCAGATGCTGAGCGATGAATATAAGGACGTTTCGGCAGAGGTCTTCGGACCGTTTGAGGCCCCCGTATATAAGGTGCAGAACAGCTTCCGCATGCGAATAATAATAAAATGCCGCCTTGCAAAGAGAAGCCGCGCTATGATAAGTCAGCTGCTTCGCGAGGTTGGAATGAAATCAACAAGAAAAATAACCGTTACGGCGGATCTTAATCCGTCGGGACTTTGATAAAGGAGAAATATTATGGCAAAGCTTAATATTGTTAAAGAGGGCGATCCCGTTCTTCGCGGAAAGTGCCGCCCTGTTCTTGAGATCACACCCAGAATCATCACTCTTCTTGATGATATGATAGAAACTCTTCACGATGCAAATGGCGCAGGCCTTGCGGCTCCTCAGGTTGGTGTTCGCCGCAGAATCGCTCTTGTTGAGGTCGAGGACGGTCAGCTTTACGAGCTTATCAACCCTGAGATCATCGAGCGCAAGGGCAACCAGCAGGAAATTGAGGGATGCCTTTCTCTTCCCGGCAAGTGGGGTGTAACAGATCGTCCTATGGAGGTAACGGTTCGCGCAATGAACCGCCATGGCGAAGAATATACTGTTTCAGGAAAGGGACTTGCGGCAAGAGCTTTCTGCCATGAGATCGATCACCTTGACGGTATTCTTTACACAGACCATGCCATTGAAATGCTTAATCCGGAGGATCTTGAAATAGAATGAGTATGAAAGTTCTTTTTATGGGCACACCCGATATTGCCGCGGAGTGCCTGAAAGCGATCCTTGCTGCAGGACATGAGGTTCTCGGTGTTGTAACTCAGCCTGATAAGCCTAAGGGCAGAGGCTATGAAATGGCAAAATCTGCCGTTAAGGTGTTGGCTGAAGAGGTTGGCCTTCCCGTTTATCAGCCTGAAACCCTTCGTGATGGCTCTTTTTTGCCCACTCTTGAAGAGCTGAACCCTGATATAATCGTGGTTGTTGCTTTTGGCAAGATCCTGCCCTCATACGTTCTTGATTATCCTAAGCACGGAAGCATCAATATCCACGGATCCGTTCTCCCTGAGTACAGAGGAGCAGCGCCCATCCAGAGAGCTATCATTGATGGCAAGAAGGAAACAGGCATCACAATCATTCAGATGGATGATGGAATCGACACGGGCGATATGCTTCATATCATCAAATGCCCCATAACAGAGGATGAAACCTTTGAAACTCTCCACGATAAGCTGGCAGAGATCGGAGGTCGCGCTGTAACAGAGGCAATGGAGATGATAGAAAACGGAACGGTTGTCAGAGAAAAACAGGACGATAGTAAGTCTTGCTATGCCGCGAAGATCACAAAGGCAGATTGTAAGATTGATTTCTCTAAAACAGCAGACGAGGTCAGCTGCCAGATCAGAGGACTTTCACCCTTCCCCCTTGCTTTCACAAAATTGCCCGATGCCAGAATGTTGAAGATCATTTCCGCAAAAAAAGCCCCCGGTTCAACAGAAGCAAAGCCCGGAACGATAGTTTCTCTTAATAATGGCTTTGAGGTTGCTTGTGGCGGCGGAACAAAGCTCCACGTAACAGCTGTGCTTCCCGAGGGTAAGGGCAGAATGAAGGCGGAGGACTTTGTTCACGGAAGAAGAATTGCTTTAGGTGATATGCTGAAATGGGAAATGTAAATCCTGCAAGGCAGGCAGCACACGCTTCGCTTGTAAGCTGTCTTGCCAATGATAAATTTGTAAACCTTGAGGTTTCTGCCATTCTTAACAGAACAAGCCTTCAGGGAGCAGACAGAGGCCTTTACACAGCCCTTGTTTATACGACGATTGAAAGGCTTCTCACAATAGACTATATAATTAAAAAGCTTTCATCCCGTCCCTTAAAGGATATCGACGAAAAAACGCTTGCTGCTATCCGCCTTGGAATCTGCCAGCTTGAGTTTATGGATAAGATCCCCGCCCACGCGGCAGTTGATGAAGCAGTTGAGCTTTGTCCGAGAAAATCCCGCGGATTTACCAATGCGCTTCTTCGCTCTTATTTGAGAAAAAAGCCTGAGATGCCTGAAAAGGAAGAGGGAGAGCTCCTTTATCTCAGCGTTAAGTATTCAACCCCGAAGGAGCTTTGCTCTCTTATTATGAAGGATTATCCCAGCGATGCTGAGGCTATTTTGGCGGCGTTCCTTGAGAAAAAGGACACGGCAATAAGAGTCAACACCTTAAGGGCAGATGCGGCTGAAAAGGCGGCAGAATTGGGCGCATACAGCTCGGAGCTGTGTGAGGGAGTTATGCTGACCCGCGGCTTTGACGGAGTGCTTGATGGAGTTGAGCGAGGAGATTGGTTTGTTCAGGACGAGGCGTCTGCTCTTTGCGCACAGATGGTAGGTGCACAGCCCGGTGAGACCGTTGTTGACACATGCTCAGCCCCCGGAGGCAAAAGCTTCGCCCTTGCGCTTAATATGAAAAACGAGGGCAAGATTTATTCCTTTGATCTTCACGATAATAAAATCTCTCTTATCAAAAAGGGAGCGGCCAAGCTTGGTATTGATATTATCTCAGCCGAGGCGAGAGACGCCAGAACCCCCCGCGAGGATATTATAGGAAAGGCGGACCGCGTTTTGTGCGATGCCCCTTGCTCTGGCTTTGGCGTTATCGGTAAGAAGCCTGATATCAAGTATAAGGACGTTAAAGCATCCGAGGGTCTTCCTCGCGTGCAGGCGGCAGTGCTTCGCGGAGCAGCGCAGTACGTGCGTGATGGCGGAGTTCTCGTTTATTCCACCTGCACCATATTAAAGCGCGAGAACGAGGAGATAGTTGAGGGTTTTCTTTTGGAAAATCCTCAGTTTGAAATGGTGGAAATGAAAACGATGCTTCCTCATATTGATGGAACAGATGGATTTTTCATTTGCAAAATGATAAGAAAGGAGACGGTGTGATGATAGATATTCTTTCTCTTACTCTTCCTGAGTGTAAGGAGCTTGCAGTGAGCCTCGGCGAAAAGGCGTTTCGCGGCGAGCAGGTGTATCGCTGGATGCAGAAGGGCGCGCCCATTGAGGAGTGGAACAACGTTCCTGCGGCTTTCAGAGCAAAAATTCAGGAAAATTGTGAATACCGTCTTCCTAAAATAGCGAGAAAGCTGGTTTCCAAGCTTGACGGAACTGTTAAGTATCTGATGGAAATGAACGATGGCGAAAAGATTGAAAGCGTGTTTATGAAATATGAGCACGGAAATACGGTTTGTGTTTCCTGCCAGGCAGGATGCCGAATGGGATGCACGTTCTGTGCCTCCACTCTACGCGGTAGAACAAGAAACCTCACTGCCTCTGAAATCCTCGGTCAGATAGCTGTAATCGGTCGTGATACGGGAGAAAAGGTTGGCGGAATTGTTATGATGGGCATAGGCGAGCCCTTTGACAACTATGATAACGCTATGAGATTCCTGCGCCTTGTTTCTTCTCCTGATGGACTTAATATAGGACTGAGACATATTTCGGTTTCAACCTGCGGCGTTGTTCCCGGTATTCTGCGACTTGCAGAGGAAGGGCTTCCCGTAACGCTTTCATTGTCTCTTCACTCAGCGGATAACGAAAGAAGAAGCCGCCTGATGCCTATAAACAAAAAGTATCCTCTTGAGGAGGTGCTTTCCGCCTGCAGAACGTATTTTGAGAAAACGGGCAGAAGAGTTTCCTTTGAGTATACTCTTATTGCAGGAGAAAACGACTCGGCAGAAGATGCAAAGCGACTTTCGACAGTTCTTAAAAAATATATGGGTAAAAACCCCTTGCACGTAAATCTCATTCTTCTCAACAGTGTTGATGAAACGGGATACAGCGCACCTCAGAGAGAGATGGCAAATCGCTTCAAGGAACAGCTTCTTTCTCTTGGCATCAATGCAACTATCCGCCGCAAGCTTGGCAGTGATATCAACGCCTCCTGCGGTCAGCTCCGACTGGGAGAGAATGATTGACGGACCGGCAATCAATTGCGAATTAAGTAATAAAAAAGCACACCATTTGGTGTGCTTTTTGTAATTTATACTTCAGCAATAACCTCAACCTCGGCGAGAACGCCTTTGGGGAGATCGCGAACGGCAACGCAGCTTCGCGCGGGCTTAGCTGTGAAATACTTGGCGTAAACCTCGTTGAATGATGCAAAATCTGCGATGTCTGCAAGGAAGCAGGTTGTTTTAACAGCCTTTTCAAAGCTTGTGCCTGCTGCTTCAAGAACAGCGCCAAGGTTTTTCATGATCTGCTCTGTCTGCTCCTTGATGCCGCCTTCAACAACTGTTCCTGTTGCGGGATCAAGCGGAATCTGACCGGATGTGTAAAGAAGATTTCCTGTGATAACAGCCTGTGAATAGGGGCCGATTGCGGCGGGAGCCTTTTCTGTTGAGATGTATTTCATAATGTATTTCCTTTCTTTATCAGACAAGCTTGAAGCCTGCATCGAGCAGTCCCTGTCTTATCTGTTCCTTGTGCTCTGCATTTCTTGTTTCCATATTAACTCTGAGATAGCAGCCGTTAACGTCTGAGCCTTCATTTGCTCTTTCGTGGTGGATGGAAGTAACGTTACCGCCAAGCTCTGCGATGATTCTTGCAACGTCAAGAAGCTGACCGGGCTTATCTATAAGCTCGATGGTGAGCTGGCAGTTTCTGCCGCTCATAAGAAGACCGCGCTTGATAACTCTTGAGAGGATTGTAACGTCGATGTTACCGCCTGAAACAAGGCAACAAACCTTTTTGCCCTTAATGGGTATCTTATTAAACATAACTGCTGCAACGGAAACAGCACCTGCGCCCTCTGCTATAAGCTTCTGCTGTTCGATGAGGGCAAGGATGGCTGCAGCAATTTCGTCGTCGGAAACCGTTACGATTTCGTCAACGTACTGCTTGCAGATCTCATATGTGAGATCACCGGGCTCCTTAACTGCGATACCGTCTGCGATAGTGGAAACAGCATCAAGGCGCTCGATTTTTCCATCGTGAATAGAGTTTGCCATGCTGGGTGCGCCCGTTGCCTGAACACCGTAAACCTTAACGTTGGGGTTGAGATTTTTCAGCGTGTAAGCAACGCCTGCAATAAGTCCGCCGCCGCCGATAGGAACAACAACTGCATCAAGGTCAGAAATCTGGTCCATGATTTCAAGAGCGATGGTGCCCTGTCCTGCTATAACCTGCTCGTCGTTAAAGGGGTGAATAAATGTATATCCCTCTTTATCGCGGAGCTCAAGAGCTTTGTTATAAGCGTCGTCGTAAACTCCTTTTACGAGGCAAACGTCTGCACCATAGCGCTTTGTTGCTTCAACCTTTGAGATAGGAGCGCTGTCAGGAAGGCAGATAAGGCTTTTGATTCCGCTTTTTGTTGCGGCAAGAGCAACGCCCTGCGCATGATTTCCTGCAGAGCAGGCAATAACACCGCGAGCCTTTTCTTCGTCGGAAAGCTGAGAAATTTTATAGTATGAGCCTCTTATTTTGAAGGAGCCTGTTGTCTGCAGGTTTTCTGTTTTCAAGTAAACGTCAGCGTCAGGATTTATTCTGGGAGCTTTAATAACGTCGGTTTTTCTTATAACGCTTTTAAGCACGTATCCTGCGTGATATACCTTATCAAGTGTAAGCATATATTATATATTCCTTTCAGAATTAACTATCAAGCTGTCAATAAACTGTCCTGCAACTCTTGCGCTTCGTCCGCCTTTGGCGAGAGCAAATGCTTCTGCCTGAACCATAAGAGAGGCCTCGGGCATATCAATCCCGCGCTCGCGTGCAAGAGTTGTAACGATTTTTTTATAGAGTGTGCTGTTGGGCTTTGTGAAGAGAACTGTTAGTCCGAATCTTGCAGAAAGGGAAAGGGTTTCCTCAAGTGTGTCGCGCAGATGAATCTCGTCGCCCTCTCTTGCGGAGAAGGTTTCGTGAACCATATGGCGACGATTGCTTGTTGCATAAATAACGGCGTTAGGTGTTTTAGCTGCCGCTGAGCCCTCAAGAATAGCTTTAAGAGCTGCAAAGCCGTCGTCCTCACTTGCAAAGGAGAGGTCGTCAATAAAGATGATGAATTTAAGGGGATTTGTTGCAATATGTCCCATAATGTCGGGAAGCATAGTGAGCTGGTCCTTGCGAAGCTCGATCAGTCGGAGGCCTTCATTCTTCAGCTCGTTTGCAACGGCTTTGACCGTTGAGCTTTTACCTGTTCCCGCATCTCCTACAAGGAGCGTGTTTGCGGCAGGAGCTCCGCAAAGGAGCGCCTTTGTGTTTTTAAGCACTTTGCCTCTTTCTTCGTCGTATCCAACAAGGTCGGAGAGAGATACGGGATCGGGGGAGAGCACTGGCAACAACTCCGCATTTTCACCAACGCGGAACATTCCGTATCTTGCATATATACCATATCCCATTTTTGCGGAGTTTTCAAGAGCATTTTCCATAATAGCAGAAAGATTTTTTTCTGTGCTTATGAATTTAGGGAGGTCAGGATCAAGCTCTGCAAGTGATATCATTTCATCAGGTGTGATTTCAGTGATGGAAGAGAGAATTTTAAGCTCTCTCTCATAACATTCCTTCATAACCTTAGGAATTTCTTTTCCTGCGGCGTAAAGGCGAACGTATATGTTATCATCACAGCGTAATGAATCCTCAATGTATGCTCCGAGATCGCAGCCGTGGTCATACACTGAGGATACAAAATCACAATAGCGCTCTGTTTTTTCTGTTTTATCCCCCTTAGGCGCGGAAAGAAAAGCCTTCAGAAAACTGAGGGGGCCGTTATTTGCAACGTTTTTCGTTATCACAAGAGAGCTAAGCTCTGTGCGAAGAGTTTCAAGATTTTTCATAACGTTTTCCTTTTTTGTTTTTAGGGGGAGGGAGCCCGTTTTTGCAGGGCTCCCTTTTATAAATT
>JAZORY010000061.1:0-10777 GCA_045656825.1 Candidatus Avispirillum sp. | reverse complement strand
CAAGAGGCTGGAGCTCTGTGCTTCTCTCTGCGTTATAGTAGTACGCAAAGCCGCGTTCCTCAAGGCGCGCGATCTGCTTGCCCACCTTCTTCGCCTTTTCAAGGAGAGTTACGTCAAATTCGCCTCTCAGCTCGTCTGCCTTGGCATAAGCCTCTCTGAAGCCTTCCTTATCGTAAAGGATGCAGACCTTCTTCTTTCCGCCGGGAATCTTAAAGTTTCCTTTATCCTTAAGGATAGCGAAAATTCTTTCAAAGCCGATGGAGAATCCAACTGCGGGGATCTTTTCGCCAAGGAACTTGCCGATAAGATTGTCGTAGCGGCCGCCGCCTGCGATAGCGCCCTTGAAATCAACGCTTTCAACTTCAAATACAGCGCCTGTGTAGTAGCCCTGACCACGAACGAGAGAGATATCGAAAACGATCTCCTCTGTGGGAGCAAGAGCCTTAACGCTTGAGATGATATATCTGAGGTTTTCAGCATATTCGTTTTCGCCGAGAACAGCGCAAACGTCCTCAAGAGTAATTGTTTCGCGGCTGAAGAATTCTGTGAAGCGAGCAACAGTTTCTGCATCAAAGCCCTTTTCGTTGAGCTCTTTGGAAACGCCTTCGCTGCCGATCTTGTCAAGCTTGTCAAATGTTACGCAAACGCTGTCAAGTGCATCCTCGGCAAAGCCGAAGTGCTGGAGAAGACTTCTGAGAAGACCTCTGTGGTTGATCTTAACCTTGAAGTTGCCAAGGTTGATCTTGCGAAGCGCTCTTACTGTTGTGAGAATAAGCTCGATCTCGCACTGGGGAGCATCGCTGCCGATAATGTCGATATCGCACTGGATAAACTCTCTGAGTCTGCCTCTCTGGCAGTTTTCCGCTCTGTAAACTCTGTCGGTCTGGATAGCCTTAAAGGGTGAGGGCAGGTGCTGTCTGTTGTTAGCATAGTAACGGCAGAGGGGGAGTGTGAGGTCGTAGCGAAGACCCATATCGGAAAGCTTGGATGCATCGCCTGCCTCAAGGGCACGGTTGAGCTTTTCGCCTCTCTTGAGCACCTTGAAGATGAGGTTGAGGTTGTCGCCTCCGTCGCTCTTATCAAGGTTTTCAGCGTCCTCAAGAATGGGAGTGATGATGTGCTCAAAGCCACCGTTTTTATATGTTTCTATAATTGCAGAGGAGAGATAGTCTCTTATCTCGGCATCTGCGGGCAAATAGTCGTTTGTTCCTTTAACGGTTTTGGTTTTCATAGCATTTATACCTTTATTTTATAAGCATTATAATACTTAATTTTATCACCTGAGGCTGATTTTGTCAAGCGATATAAAAGACGGCGGATGGCGAAAAAATCCTTTGCGCCACTTTTGTAATCCGTTTTTTTATGATACAATATAGAGAGAGGTGATAAATGTGAAAAAACCTACTCAAAGGGAAACAAACCCTTTTGAATATAGCGATTCAAACAAAAGGTATCACACCTTTGATTATTATATGAAGCAGCGCTTTGGAGGCAAATGCGCCAGAATAGCTCTTGATGCAGGATTTTCCTGTCCCAACAAGGATGGGTGCAAGAGCCACGGAGGCTGTATTTTCTGCTATGGCGGTTCAAGCGGTGCCGCATCAGATGGCAGTCTTTTGCGCCAGTATGAGAGCGGAGTTGAGGTTATGACGCGCAAATGGCAGGTGAGCCGATTTGTACCCTATCTTCAGGCTAACACTAACACTTATGCTCCCATAGAAAAGCTTCGCGAGGTTTACGAGGAGGCGGCAAATCTTTCTGGGGCGGTTATGCTTGCTATTGCAACCAGAGCGGATTGCCTTTCGGACGACGTTGTTGCTCTGATAGCGGAGATATCCGAAAAGATCCCCGTAATAGTTGAGCTTGGGCTGCAAAGCGTTTTTGATGAAACGGCGGAGAGAATAAACCGAGGACATACTTATGCCGAATTTCTTGATGGATACAATCGTCTTCGCGCGGCAGGCGGGGATATAAAAATATGTATTCATCTAATAAACGGACTTCCGGGCGAAACCGAGGAGATGATGGTGGAATCGGCGAAAGCCGTTGCTGCACTCTCACCTCATATGGTGAAGCTTCATTCTCTGCATATTCTCCGTGATACAGAGCTTTGCAGAATGTATGAGGAGGGCGAATATGAGCCCATGGACCGCGAGAGGTATATCTCCGTGGTGTGCGATCAGCTTGAATATTTCGCGCCTGAAACGGTCATAGCGCGAATAACCGGAGATGCACCGGACAGCCTTCTCGTAGCTCCCGATTGGTGCAGAAAAAAGACTGCCGTTGCCAATGACATAGATAAATTGCTTGTGGAGAGAGCTTCTTATCAGGGCAAAAGGCTGACTAATTAAATTATACTGAAATAATAGGAAAAGTGTTGAAAAAGGATTTTCCTTGTGTTATAATCTTCTCCGGCACAAGAATTTAACCCCCGCGGAGGAACTTATATGAAATATGGCACAAGATGGGTCATAAGCGACACGAAAAAAGAAGAGTATATCAACAATCTGCTTCCTCATCTGGCAACGTTGAGAGCCAGAGTTGGAGTTTCGCAGGACGAGCTTGCAGGATTGGTTGGTATTTCACGACAGACCTATTGCCTCACAGAATCGGGAAGCCGTTCTATTTCCTGGAACACCTTCCTTTCCATTATTATGTTTTACGATTATAACAGCAGAACACACGATCTTATCAGAAGCATCGGCGCGTTTCCCGAGGATCTGTTCTATCATTTCAATTTGGGTCAGGCTTCAGGCGAAGCACTTGACAAGGCGGGCGAGGCGCTTGGTCTTGACGAGATGATCGGCGAGCTTGATGAAGCAGGTAAGAGAGCGGTTAAGGCGTCTGTTGCATCAGAATATGCAAGATGCAAAAATATGACCACGTCAGAAATGATAGGCACTCTGACAGAGATAATCAATAAATAAAAATCAGAGAGAGCGTTGCTCTCTCTTTTTTGTTTTCTTGACAAAATCGCATATCGGGAGTATAATAATTTAGATAAGTAAATTAATTTTTCGGAGGCACTATGTCTTCAGATCTTTCTGAAATTATAAATGATGCCAGTCCCAATTTTTCAAAGGGACAGCGCAGAATAGTCGAATATATCACGGAGCATCCCGAGGAGGCCGCTTATATGACGGCGGCTCAGCTTGGACGAGTTGCGGGGGTTTCCGAATCAACTGTTGTTCGATTTGCACTTGAACTGGGCTTCAGCGGATATCCCGAGCTGCATCGCGCGATGCAGGAATCTCTCCAGAAGAGCCTTACAAGCGTTCAGCGAGTTCGCGTTTCAAATGACCGACTTCCTGACGAAAAGCTGCTGGACGTTGTTCTCGAGAGGGATATCGCTCAGATAAGAGCAACTCTTGAAACTCTTGACAGAAGCGCATTTGATGCCGCAGTTGATGCTATTGTTTCAGCTGAAAAAATATACATTATCGGTATGCGCTCATCCTTTTCTCTTGCGGAATTTCTTGAATATTACCTCAATCTTATTTTCCCCAACGTTCAGCTTATAAGAAACGCGGGCGGAAGCGAGATTTTTGAGCAGATGATGAATATTGGCGAGGGCGACACCGTTGTTGCCATAAGCTTCCCCAGATATTCAACACGTATTGTCAATGCGGTTGATTTTGCATCCAGAAACGGAGCAAAGGTTGTTGCAATAACGGATGGTATGTCATCCCCCATTGCGAAGCCTGCCTATGCGGCGCTTTGCGCCAAGAGCCATATGGCATCCTTTGCCGATTCTCTGGTTGCGCCTCTTTCAATAATCAATGCCCTTATTGCAGCAATCAGTAAAAAGAAAAACGATGACGTTTCCGCCGCGCTCACAAAGCTTGAGCACGTATGGGATGAATATCACGTTTATAAAAAGGATATGGGTAAAAAACTGTGAGTGATAAAAGAATTGCAGTTGTCGGCGGCGGTGCCGCAGGTATGATGGCGGCAATTTCCGCGCTTTCTATGGGGGCGGACGTTGTTTTGTTCGAGCCAAACAAAATGCTTGGTAAAAAGCTGAGAATAACAGGCAAGGGCAGATGCAATGTTACCAACGATTGTGAGCCTGCCGAGCTTATGCAGAATATCACCCGAAACGGTAAGTTTATGTATAGCTCTGTAAACCGCTTTAAGCCTGCCGACGTTATCAGATTTTTTGAGGAAGCGGGCGTTCCGCTGAAAACAGAGCGTGGGCGCAGAGTTTTTCCCGTTTCCGACCGCGCTGCCGACGTTGTCTGGGCCCTTGAAAAGAAGCTTCGTGAGCTTGGTTGTCTTATCGTAAAGGATAGAATCAAGAAAATAAAGACCGAAGACGGTGCGGTTTGTGCCGTTTGCGGCGAGCTTGAGGAATATCCTTGCTCAGCTGTTATACTTGCAACGGGCGGAGTTTCATATCCCGGTACAGGCTCAACGGGCGACGGACATAAAATGGCAGGTGAGCTTGGTCTTGAGGTAACAGAGCTTAAGCCCTCTCTCGTGCCTGTTGTTACTAAAGATAAAACTGAGGAATTGATGGGCCTGACTCTGAAAAACGTTGTGCTCACAGTTTCTCGCGGCGAAAAGAAGGTTTATTCCGAAATGGGCGAAATGCTGTTCACTCATTTTGGCGTGTCAGGACCTTTGGTTCTCTCAGCTTCTGCCCATATGCAAACGGGTAGCGTCAGAGATTATAAAATGGAAATAGACTTGAAGCCTGCCCTCAGTGAGACAGAACTTGATCGAAGAGTTTTATCCGATTTTGAAAAATATGCGGCAAGAGATTTTGTCAATGCTCTCGGAGATCTTTTACCCAGAAAGCTTATTCCCTCTGTTATAAGAAAAAGCGGAATTCCCGAAAGAATAAAGGTTTCTTCAGTAACAAAGGAAATGAGAGCAAGACTTGTGGGAACTCTCAAGGCGTATCCCATAACCCCCGTAAGCTTTCGCCCCATTGACGAGGCGATCGTAACCTACGGAGGAGTTTCGGTTAAGGAGATCGATCCCAAAACCATGCAGAGCAAAAAGATCAGCGGCCTTTTCGTTGTTGGAGAGCTGCTGGACCTTGATGCATATACCGGCGGATACAATCTGCAGATTGCCTGGTCAACAGGCAAGATTGCAGGAGAAGCAGCTGCCGCCATGGCGAATGACTAATAAAGAATATAACGTTTGAAGAAAGGTTATAATATTATGGATAAGATCAGAATTGCAATTGACGGACCCAGCGGAAGCGGAAAAAGCACGTTGGCTAAAAACCTCGCCAGAGAGCTCAGCCTTGTTTACGTTGACACAGGTGCGCTTTATCGTTCCGTAGGTCTTTTTGTTATGAGAGCGGGAGCCGATCCCAAATCTGCAAATCAGGTAACTCAGCTTCTTGATGAAATCGATCTTCACCTTGCCTATACGGAAAAGGGACAGAGGGTTATTCTCTGCGGAGAGGACGTTTCGGATCTTATCAGAACCAATGAGATCTCAATGTATGCATCAGCTGTGTCTGCTATTCCCACAGTCCGTAAGTTCCTTCTTGAAATTCAGAAAAAGATGGCGATTGCAGGAAACGTTGTTATGGACGGACGCGATATCGGAACGGTTATTATGCCCGATGCCGACGTGAAGTTCTTCCTTGAGTCCAACACAAAGGCAAGAGCTCATCGTCGATATGAGGAGCTTCTTGCTAAGGGTCATACTTATACGGAGGAAGAGATCTATCAAGATATCGTTAAGAGAGATAAAAACGATTCCAGCCGCGAGGTTGCTCCTGCTATTCCCGCAGATGATGCGATCTTCCTTGACAATTCCGAGATGACTCCTGAGGAAACTCTTGCAACTGCAATCAATATCATAACTGAAAAGCTTAAGAGAAAAAAGTAATTATGTCCGTATAGGGCAAGGAGGTATTTATGTCTGCTTACAGTAAAGTGTATAAGGCTCTTGCAAAGCCTCTTCGTGCAATTTTTTCTCTCAAGGTTGTGGGAGAAACAAATTTTGATGCGGACAAGGGGTATCTTCTCTGCGCCAATCATACGGGGCTTCTGGACGTTATCGTCCTTGCGGTCAGTATGCGCCGTCAGCCTCGCTTTATGGGCAAAAAGGAGCTTTTTAAGATTCCTGTGCTCAAGCAGCTTATAACAGCTCTCGGTGCGTTTCCCGTGGATCGCGGCGGTAGCGACGTCGGAGCGATAAGAAAAACTATCAGCCTGATCGAAAACAGAGAGCTTGTGGGAATGTTCCCTCAAGGAACAAGACATCCTAACGTTGACCCCAGAACAACCGAGGTTAAAAACGGAGCGGGAATGATAGCATATCGCGCTAAATGCGACGTTATCCCCGTTTATATCAAGACTAAAAACAACCACACGATGCTTTTCAGAAAAACCACCGTTATTTTCGGAGAACCTATCGCCTATGATGAGTTCGGGTTCACTGATGGCGGAACAAAGGAATATAAGGCAGCCAGTGAGAAAATCTTTGATAGAATCTGCTCCCTTGGAGAAGACTGAATCAAGTATCGCCGCTTTTGGCGCTAAAAAAGGAATTGATATAATGAATATAGAAATAGCAAAGCATGCAGGCTTTTGCTTTGGCGTTCGCCGTGCAACAGATTTTGCTGAAAAGGCGCTTTTAGAGGGCGATGGCAAAATTTATACCCTCGGCAGACTTATACATAATGATGGATATACTGAGAATCTCCGCCGCCGCGGCGCGCTTGAAATATCTGCTTCTGATATAGACGATATTTGCGCGAGAGCGGAAGCGGGCGAAAAAATAACAGTTATTATCCGCGCCCACGGCGAGATAAAGGAAAACGTTGAAAAACTGAAGAATTGCGAGATGCAGTATCCCAATCTTCGTGTGCTTGACGGCACCTGCCCTTACGTAACCAAGGTCAGAAAAATCGCGCGAGAAAATTCGGGCGAGGGAAAGCTGTTTGTTCTGATAGGAGCAGAGGATCATCCCGAGGTGAAGGGAATTGTCAGCTGCTGTGTTGGTGAATGGAAGGTTTTTCCTGATGCAAAAGCCCTTAGCGCGTGGTTATCCTCAGAAAATTGTCCAAAAGAGGAAGACGTTTCCATTACGTTGGCAGCTCAAACCACTCAAAAACTGTCAGAATGGAAAAAATGTTTGGAAATTATCAAAAAAGTATATACAAATGCATTAATTTTTGATACAATATGTAATGTTACGGAAGAAAGACAGACAGAAGCAGCCCGTCTTGCTGCAGAGTCGGATGCGATGATCGTAATAGGCAGCCGAGGCTCGTCTAATACAGTGAAATTGTACGAGATATGTAAATCTGTCTGTGCTGACACATTCCTTTTGGAGAATGCTTCAACTCTTTCTGAGGTGGAGATTCCCCGATGCAAAAAATTATCAATAACTGCCGGCGCATCGACGCCGTTCAGTGTAATACAGGAGGTTAAACAAACAATGAGCGAAAAGAATTTTGCAGAACTGCTCGAAGAATCAATGAAAACATTAAATACAGGAGATATCGTTACAGGTGTTGTTACATCCATTTCTCAGAACGAGATCACACTCGATCTGGGTACAAAGACAACAGGCGTAATCGTTCATGATAAGCTCACAAACGATCCCTCCGCTAAGCTTGACGAAATGTTCAAGATCGGCGACGAGGTTAAGGCTAAGGTTATCAGAGTTAGCGACATCGAAGGTATCGCAATGCTCGATAAGCTTCGCGTAGACAGCGAACAGAACTGGTACGGCATCGTAGCTAAGTACGAGGCTGGCGAAGTTGTAGAAGGCAAGATCGTTGAAATGGTTAAGGGCGGTCTTATCATTTCCATCGACAGCGTTCGCGTATTCATCCCCGCATCCCTTTCCGGCGTTGCTAAGGAAGCTGGCGTTGAGGCTCTTCAGGCTCTCGTTGGCACAACACAGAAGGTTAAGATCGTTGAGATCAAGGAAGACCGCAAGAGAGCATTCGCTTCCATCCGCGCTGTTCAGAGAGAAGAGCGTAAGGCTAAGGAAGAAGCTTTCTGGAGCCAGGTTGAAGTTGGTCAGATCTTTGAAGGTCCTATCAAGGGTCTCACAAACTACGGCGCATTCGTAGATCTCGGCTGCGTTGATGGTATGGTACATACAAGCGAGCTCTCCTGGAGACGCATCAAGCATCCTTCCGAAGTAGTTAAGGTTGGCGACGTTATCAAGGTATACGTTAAGGCTCTTGATCGTGAAAAGGGCAGAATCTCCCTCGGCTACAAGACAGAGGATATGGATCCCTGGAACATCTTCAACAGCAAGTATTCTGTTGGCGACGTTGCAAGCGTTAAGATCGTTTCTCTCATGCCCTTCGGTGCATTTGCAGAGGTAGTTCCCGGTGCTGACGGTCTTATCCACATCAGCCAGATCGCTGATCACAAGATCGCAACACCTGCTGAGGTTCTCAACGTTGGCGACGTAGTTGACGCTAAGGTTACAGCTATCGATGAAGAAAACCGCAAGATCAGCCTTTCTATCCGTGCTCTCATCGAGGACGCTAAGGCAGCTGAAGAAGCAGCAGCTGAAGAGGTTCTCGCTGAAGTTAACGCAGACGCTGAGTAATTAAACAAACTAAAGGAGGTCGTTGACCTCCTTTTTTGTTGCCCAAAATAATCATCAGAGAGGCCGCTTTTGCATAAAATCAACAATGGGTATATGCAAAATGAACAAAACGGGCGCTTTTGCTCGAGAAAGCGGAATATGCTGTTAAAAAGTAGGCGTAATTGCTTTTTTGGCGAAAAAACAAAGAGTATGTTGGCGTTTTTGCAAGAAATGGAAAGAAAAAATGCAAAAATCGGCAATTATTCTTTACTTTGTTAAAATATTTGCTTGACAATTATGCATAAATAATGTAAAATTAGAGATAGTTGGCACGGATGATTCAAGTGTTCCCGCCGCTAACCAACAGTGATTGTAATAATCGTTCTGAGGAACGCTAATTTCTATTTCCAGGAGAATATAAATATGAAAAACCAGTATCTCATCGGCCTCCTTGAGAGAGTTGAAAAGAGAAATCCCGGCGAGCCCGAATTTCTTCAGGCAGTAACAGAGGTTCTTGAATCTCTTGAGCCTGTTATCGAGCAGAGCCCTAAGTACGTTGAATCAGGTGTTCTCGAAAGCATCGTTGAGCCTGAAAGAATCATCAAGTTCCGTGTTCCGTGGATTGATGACAACGGCAAGATCCAGGTAAACCGTGGCTTCAGAATTCAGTTCAACAGCGCAATCGGTCCTTACAAGGGCGGTCTCCGTTTCCATCCCTCCGTTTGCGAATCCATCATCAAGTTCCTTGGCTTTGAGCAGACATTCAAGAACTCCCTCACAGGTCTCCCCATGGGCGGCGGTAAGGGCGGCTCCGACTTCGACCCCAGAGGCAAGTCTGATATGGAAGTTATGCGCTTCTGCCAGAGCTTTATGACAGAGCTCTCCAAGCACATCGGCGCTGATACAGACGTTCCCGCAGGCGATATCGGCGTTGGCGCAAGAGAAGTTGGTTATCTCTTCGGTCAGTACAAGCGTCTCAGAAACGAGTTCACAGGCGTTCTCACAGGTAAGGGTCGTTCCTTCGGTGGTTCTCTTATCCGTCCTGAGGCAACAGGCTTCGGCGCAGTTTACTACACAGTTGAAATGCTCAAGAGCTTCGGCGAAGATATCAAGGGCAAGACATTCGCAGTTTCCGGCTTCGGTAACGTTGCTTGGGGTACAGCTCTTAAGATCACAGAGCTTGGCGGTAAGGTTGTAACAATCTCCGGTCCTGACGGATATATCTACGACGAAGACGGTGTTAACACACCTGAAAAGATCAACTTCATGCTTGTAATGCGTGCTTCCTGCCGCGATAAGGTTCAGGACTACGCAGTCAAGTTCGGCGTTCCCTTCGTAGCTGGTAAGAGACCTTGGGAAGTTAAGGTTGATGTTTGCATGCCTTGTGCAACACAGAACGAGGTTGGCATCGAGGATGCTAAGAACATCGTTGCAAACGGCACAAAGTACTACGTTGAGGTTGCAAACATGCCCACAACAGCTGAGGCAGTTGAATACTTCAAGGCAAACGGCGTAGTTGTAGCTCCCTCCAAGGCAGTTAACGCCGGTGGCGTTGCAGTTTCCGGTCTCGAAATGAGCCAGAACTCCATGAGATACAGCTGGACATCTGAAGAAGTTGATGCTAAGCTTCAGCAGATCATGAAGGGTATCTACGAAGAGTCCTACAATGCAGCTAAGAAGTACGGCATGGAAGGCGACCTTATTGCAGGTGCTAACATCGCAGGCTTCATCAAGGTTGCAGATGCTATGCTCGCTCAGGGTGCTGTATAATATAAAATCAGATATACATAACAAAAAGAGGTCGGAAGACCTCTTTTTTTATGCTTTCTCCACGCCAAAAAGCTGAGTTCTGTCTTCGGCAGCTCTTATCATTTCGGCATCGTATTCTCTGAGAACAGCCTCCTCAAGCTCGCCTCTGAAGGACGCGTTTATGGGGTGCACTATATCTCTGTAAGTTTCGTCAGGATTTTTTCTTGAGGGCATCACAATAAAATACTTTTCTCGTGCATAGATGACCTTTATGTCGTGAACGGCCAGCGCATCGTCGAGAGTTACAGAGGCTATTGCCTTCATGGGACCGTCGTCAAAAGTTTTTCGGATCTTTACATCTGTGATATTCATTTTCGTTTCTCCTTTAGAGCTTTTTTTCTTTGACACCCTATTCTTTCCCTGATAAATAAATTAATATTCAAAATACCAGAAAATTGCAGGGACTTGCATTTTATCTTAATAAGGGGTATAATGTATATATATC
>JAZORY010000060.1:0-23298 GCA_045656825.1 Candidatus Avispirillum sp. | reverse complement strand
GAAGAATTCAGAGGTTGTCTCGAGCTTGCTAAATATATGATGGACACTCTCGGTCTTGCAGAGGACTGCACGTACCGTTTCTCACAGTGGGATCCCAACAACACAGAAAAATATGAGGGAACAGCTGAGCAGTGGGACGAGGCTCAGGGCGTTATGAAGAAGATCCTTGACAATATCGGCATCGACTATAAGATCGGTATTGACGAGGCTGCATTCTACGGACCTAAGCTCGACATCCAGATCAAGAACGTTCACGGCAAGGAAGATACACTTATCACAATCCAGATCGATATGCTTCTTGCAAAGAAGTTCGGTATGGAATACACAGATTCTGACAACACACAGAAAACTCCTTATATCATCCACCGCACAAGCCTTGGCTGCTATGAAAGAACTCTTGCACTCCTTATCGAAAAGTATGCAGGCGCAATGCCCCTCTGGCTTGCTCCCACTCAGGTAACGGTTCTTCCTATCTCCAATCTCTTTGAGGACTATGCAAAGAAGGTTGCAGACGAGCTTGAAGCAATCGGCGTGAGAGTTGAGCTTGATAACAGAAACGAAAAGATCGGCTACCGTATCCGTGAGGCTCAGCTTTCCAAGGTTCCCTATATGGTTTGCGTTGGCGCAGACGAGCAGGAAAACGGCACAGTTGCAGTTCGCGCACGTAAAGAGGGCGAGGGCGGCAATATGACTCTTGATGAGTTCAAGGCTAAGCTCCTTATGGAAATCGCAACAAAGAAGCACTAATCAAATTTCCTTAAAAACGTAAAAGGAGGACCTTTTAATGAAAAAAGAAAATAAAGGCGTTAAGTTTTTAACAGGCTTTCTTGCTTTTATCCTCAGCATCGTTCTTATTTTATCCTGCGTCGCAACAGTTATCGTTGCAGGCGTAACCTCAATGCTGAAGCCCGATAATATTATAAAGCTTGTTCGCAGCATCGACTTCGCACAGATATTCTCTGAATTCACTCCCGAAGTGATTCCCGAAAACGCCATAGGCTATGATTTAAGAGACGTTTATGGCGACGTGGCCGATGAAACCATCCTTGACGAATACATCGTTGACGGCTCCGACATTGAGGATGCAATCGGTGGTATTATCGAAGGTGTCAACAAAGAAAACATAGAAGTTATAACGGGCGACGACGGAGAAATCTCCGGAATTATATTAGACGGAAACGAAATCATAGACATTGAGGACGTTGACCCTGCGATCAAGGATGTTCTTGATCTTGAAAACGGCTCCGACATCGGCGGATTGCTTGAGGGTATCCAGCTTCCCGAAGGCGTTGACGAGGAAATGCTGAACGCGCTGCTCCAGAGTAACGCTGCAAAGGATATCGTTGAGGAATATACAAACGGACTTTCTGCTGTTCTCTCCGGCGAGGCAGTTGTAGAAGAATTCACAGTTGAAGACGTTAAAAAAATCGTTGACGACAATATGGACGAGATCATTGGCATCGCCAAGAACTACGTTGGCGAAGAGCTCAGCGAAGAAGAGATCGAAGCAAAAATCAACGAGATCGTTGACACAATGGCAGGCGACGTTCTTTCCTCCCTCCCCTCCTTCAAGGATATGCAGCAGCAGTTTGAGGGCGGACTTTCATCAGCTCTGAAGGTTGTTTCTTCTCCTATTCTTACATATATCTGCATTGGTATATGCACTCTCATCGGACTTCTTATTTTCGCATGCAGAGCTCGTCGTTGCCGCGGCCTTATCTGGCTTGCAGTTGACTGCTTTATTGCAGGCGGACTTGTTTCTCTCGTAAGATCCGGCTTTGATCTGCTTCAGCCCATGCTCGTTGAAGCCGCTGATTCTATGCTGGGTGAGGCATCAACAACAATAGTTGAATCCCTCTTCGGCGTTCTTCTTGATCCCATCCACGCAGGTCAGAATATTCTCTTCGCAGTTGCTTCTGCATTTGTTATTATCTTTATAGTGATCCACGTTGTTCTTGCCAACATCGAGAAAAAGAAGCTGGCAGCAGAGGGCATCGTTGCAGATCCTATGCTTCAGGATGCAGTTGCATCAGCAGAAGATGCGCTTGTTGCTAAAACTGAAGAAAGCGTAAACGAAAACGTTGAAAACAACGTTTGAGCTTCTAAAATTAATAAACAAAAAAGACACTTTCAATTGAAAGTGTCTTTTTTCATTGTAAAACAGTTTATATTACTTGCTCTTTGCCTCGCAATAAATGCAGCGATAGATCTTGTTTTCACGGTCTACAAGCTTGAACTTATGAGGAAGCTCCTGCTCAATAGATGTGATGCAGCGAGGGTTCTTACAATGAATAACGTCGCTGATGGATTCGGGCAGAGAAAGATGCTTGCGCTCTACAACTGAAGAGTTTTCGATCTTATTAACTGTTACGCCGGGATCCATATAGCCAATAACGTCAAGGTCAAGCTCAACGTCGCCGTCGATCTTAATGATATCCTTCTTACCCATCTTAGGGCTTGTTGCGTTTGTGATGATAGCAACGGGGCATTCAAGCTCGTTAAGGCGAAGGACCTTATAAAGCTTCATACCTGTTCCGGCTGAAATATGGTCAAGAACGATACCGTTGGTGATAGGATTAACTAACATTTTCTTTTTCCTCCCTTACTCGATTCCAAGGAGCTTCATAATAAGCGCCATTCTTACGATCTTTCCGTTAAATACCTGCTTGAAGTAGCAAGCGCGGGGGTCCTCGTCAACTGCAACAGAAATTTCGTTAACTCTGGGCAGGGGATGGAGAATGCACATATCGCTCTTGGCATTTTCAAGCTTCTCGGGAGAAAGGATATAGCTATCCTTCAGGCGGATATAGTCTGCTTCGTTGAAGAAGCGCTCCTTCTGAACTCTTGTCATATAAAGGATATCAAGCTCGGGCATTGCTTCCTCAAGGCTTGTTGTTTCAACGTAGCTGATATTATCAAGCTTGTCAAGCTCGTTCTTTGTGTAGCTGGGGAGCTTGAGCTCGTCAGGTGAAATAAGAACGATCTTTATGCCTGTATATCTTGTAAGAGCGTCAATCAGTGAATGAACAGTACGTCCGAACTTAAGGTCGCCGCAGAAGCCTACTGTAAGGTTGTCAAAGGTTCCCTTTTCACGCTTGATCGTGAGAAGGTCAGCCAATGTCTGTGTGGGATGGTTATGTCCACCATCACCTGCATTGATGATCGGAACTGTGCTCTTCATAGAAGCAACGAGAGGCGCGCCTTCCTTGGGATGACGCATAGCAATAATGTCAGCATAGTTGCTTACAACGCGAACTGTGTCTGCAACGCTTTCGCCCTTTGATGCAGAGGAGCTGCCTGCATCGGAAAATCCGATAACGTGGCCGCCCAGCTCATACATAGCTGCCTCAAAGGAAAGGCGAGTTCTTGTGGAAGGCTCAAAAAACAGTGTTGCAAGCTTTTTGCCCTCACACTTATGAGCGTATTTTGCAGGATTTTCAATAATATCAAGTCCTGTATTAACGAGATTATCTATTTCCTCAACGGAGAGGTCAAGAATACTGATAAGACTTCTCATATTTTTCGTTCCTTTCGGGGTATAAAGTGTTTCTCAGCCAACGAATTCAGCCATGCAACGGCGGTATGCCGCAACAGGGTCAGCAGCTGCTGTGATAGGTCTGCCAACTACGATGTAGTCAGAGCCGATCTCCTTTGCCTTCTCGGGAGTTGTAACTCTAACCTGGTCGCCAATCTCGCCGTCAGCGAAACGAACGCCGGGAGTTACTGTGAAGAATTCCTTGCCGCAAGCTTCCTTAACGAGGCCTGCCTCAAGGGGAGAGCAAACTACGCCGTCAAGACCTGCAACCTTTGCGTTCTTTGCATAGTGGCAAACAACGTCTGCAATGTGGTCGTTGATAAGAAGGTCGCGTGTCATAACCTCCTGGCTTGTGGATGTGAGCTGTGTTACAGCAAGAAGAATAGGGCGGCTGCCGTCTTCTCTTGTGAGACCCTTGATAGCAGCTTCCATCATAGGAACTGTTCCTGCAGCGTGAAGATTGCACATATCAACGCCGAGGTTTGAAAGAACGCTCATAGCCTTCATAACTGTGTTGGGGATATCGTGAAGCTTAAGGTCGAGGAATATCTTATGTCCTCTCTCCTTGATCTCACGAACGATATCGGGGCCTGCTCCGTAGAAAAGCTCCATACCGATCTTAACAAAAGGCTTCTCCTCCTCGAACTTGTCAAGGAAATTCATACATTCATCTCTTGAGGGGAAATCGCATGCGATAATAACGTCTCTTCCCATTAGTGTGCTCCTCCTATAATATCAGATAATTTATTTATACCGTATTTTTCGCAAACTGCGGGCAGGGCCTCTATAATTTCCTTGCACGCATAGGGGTTTACAAGGTTTTCTGCGCCAACCTGAACTGCGGACGCGCCTGCCAGCATAAGCTCAACAACGTCCTCAGCGCTTCTTACGCCGCCCATACCGATGATGGGAATATTGACTGCTTCATAAACCTGATAGATCATTCTGCAGGCAACGGGGAAGATTGCGGGGCCGGAGAAACCGCCCATTTTATTTGCTATCACAGGCTTCTTTGTTCTGAGGTTGATTCTCATACCAAGAAGCGTGTTGATCATAGAAATTCCGTCAGCGCCCTCTGCTTCAACTGCGCGCGCGATCTCTGTTATATCAGTTACGTTAGGTGTGAGCTTGATATAAACAGGCTTGTTTGTTACGCTGCGAACAGTTTTTGCAACTGATGCTGCTGCCTCGGGATTTGTGCCGAAGCTGATGCCGCCGCCGTGAACGTTGGGGCAGCTGATGTTGACCTCAATAATGCCAACCTGGTCAACCTCGTTCATCTTTTCAGCGCAGAGCTTGTACTCATCAAGAGAGAAGCCGCTGATATTAGCGATGAGAGGCTTTTTATAAAACTTTGCAAGGTGGGGAAGCTCCTCTGCCACAACCTTTTCAACGCCGGGGTTCTGGAGACCAACGGAGTTGATAAGTCCCTCAGAGCATTCTGCAATACGGGGAGTGGGGTTACCAAATCTGGGCTCAGCTGTTGTTCCCTTGAAGGAAATGGAACCGAGGATGTTGATATCGTAATAATCGGCAAATTCATAGCCGAAGCCGAATGTTCCGCTTGCGGGAATAACGGGGTTATCAAGCTTTATGCCTGAAAGGCTTGTTGAAATGTCTACCATATGATCTCTCCCTTTCTGAGAACGGGGCCCTCTTTGCAAATTCTCTTATTTCCATAAATTGTTTTGCAGCTGCATCCCATACAAGCGCCAAAGCCGCAGCCCATTCTCTCTTCAAATGAAAGCTGAGCATCAAGGTCGCTTGAGTTATAAAGCGCCTTAAGCATAGGCTCGGGACCGCATGCGTAATAAAATGTGGGAGCCTCTACTGTTTCAAGAGCATTTGTAACAAAGCCCTTTACGCCGTAGCTTCCGTCAGCTGTTGCAACGATAACCTCTGCGCCGATAGCACGGAAGTCCTCCTCGCAGAAAATTTCATCTTTTTTATTAAAGCCAAGAATAGCAGTAACCTTTTTGCCCTTTGCGATAAGCTCCTTTGCAAGAAGGAACATGGGGGGAACGCCAACGCCGCCGCCGATAACAACGGGATGGTCTCCTGAAAGGGATGTATCAAAGCCGTTACCAAGGCCTGTGAGAACGTCCAATTCGCCCTCCTGCATATTCATCATAGCCTCTGTGCCCTTACCAACCACCTTATAGATGATAGTTACTGTTCCCTTTTCGCGGTCAACGTCGTGAACGGAAATGGGACGACGGAGATAGAATCCGTCAAGAGCGATATTGATAAACTGACCGGGCGCCGTTATATGAGAAACGTCGCCTTGGAGCACCATTTTATAAACTGCGGGTGCAATGCATTTGTTTTCAAGAATCTTATAGATGCCTTTATTCATTGCCTTTTCCTTTCTTATATTAGCCTTCATTAATTCTGCACTCTGCATTCTGCATTCTGCATTTAATGCTACGCCTTATAAGCTATCTCGCCATCGCAAACTGTGAGAACACATTTACCATAGACCTTATCGCCCATAAAGGGAGTTGCTCTGCCCATTGTGGCAAAGTCTGCAGGGTCAACTGTATATTCCTCGGAAACGTCAAACACGGTAAGGTTTGCCTTCTCTCCTACTGCAATTCCCTTTTCGCGACCAAGTCCGAAGCGCTTGCAGGGATTCTTATACATAATCTCAACAAGCTTTTCAAGAGTGATAACTCCGGGCTTTACAAGATGTGTGTACATTTCCGCAAATGCTGTTTCAAGTCCAACAACGCCCATAAGGCTCTTTTCAAGACCTCTGCCCTTTTCCTCAGCGCTGTGAGGAGCATGGTCCGTTGCCAGCATATCGATCGTGCCATCCTTTATTCCCTCCACAAGAGCTTCCATATCGCTTCTTGCGCGAAGAGGGGGATTCATCTTAAAGCGCGCATTCTCCTGAAGATCCTCGTCGCAAAGAATAAGATAATGAGGTCCTGTTTCGCAGGTGATATCAACACCCTCAGCTTTCGCGCGGCGGATGATATCAACGCTTTCCTTTGTTGAAATATGGCAAACGTGATATGAGCATCCCGTTTTCTTCACAAGCTCGATATCTCGCGCGATCTGCGCCCATTCGCTTTCTGAGCATATACCTCTGTGCCCGTGAGCCTTTGCATATTCGCCATCGTGGATATATCCTCCGCGAAGAAGCTCGTTGACCTCACAATGTGCAACGATCATCTTGCCAAGCTCTTTTGCTTTTATCATAGCAGCTTCCATCATACCGTCAGCCTGAACTCCGCGTCCATCGTCGCTGAAGGCGATAGCCTCGGGCATAGCTTCCATATCGGAAATCTCCTCGCCCATCTGACCCTTTGTGATGGTTGCATAGGGATAAACTCTGATTTTTGCATCACGCTCGATGATGTCCAGCTGTGCCTTCAGATTTTCAGCACAGTCGGGCGCAGGAATAAGATTGGGCATGGAGCAAACGTCCGTATACCCTCCTCTTGCCGCTGCTGCCGTTCCGCTTGCAATGGTTTCTTTGTATGAAAAACCCGGCTCTCGCAAATGTACGTGTACATCAGCAAAGCCGGGAAAAATAAAACTACCATTCAAATCGAAAACAATAGCATCATCGGGGACAAAACCGCCACTGAAAGTGCCGGAAACAATACCGTTCTCAATAACAAGAGTGCCGTATTCAAAGCCGTTTTCTGTATAGATGTTAGCGTTTTTGAGTACTGCGTTCAGCATACTGTCCTCCATCATATTTATTTTAATAAGTATACCATAATCCTCGATTTGTGTCAATATATAAAATGCAGTAAAAACCGTCGGCTTACCCCTATGAGAATTAGACATTTTATAGTTTCAGGCTCATTACGCGTGTTAAAATTGCATCAAAAAAGGCACATTTCACATGCGCCTTTTTGAAGCCATTATTCAAAATCTGAGATGCGTTCTATAAAATCATTTAGATCTTTTCTCGCCTCGCGCTCGTTCTGAGCAAGGGTGGACGTAAGCTTTTCAGATGCCGACACAGCCTCGTTGACAACGATATCAACAAGACCGCCCCAGTTGTAAACGTCCATCATATCAAAGCGTCCGCTATCAAGGATCACGCTCAGATTCTTTCGGGATTTTTCATCATTCAGGTATTTGAACTGAAGTGTAAGGTCAACGTAAACCTTGCGAACTCCATCTTCTCGCCACGTTTCCGCCCCCATATTCTCAAGGATGATTCCTGTTCGAAGGAAATTTCTTCCCGAAACGGGAATTCCCAGCGCCCATATGTCATTCCCGGATATATAGGACACGTATTCATTCTGCTCAGCCGTATATTTAGGCATCGGAAGAATACCAAACTCAAAGTCCACGCCCCTGAAGTTATCAAGCTCACCGATGGTTGTTACAACAAACAGTGCATTTCCGCTTTTGAACATATTAAAATCCGTAATCTCATCAGACTGACTGTCCTCTGTTACGTAAAAAGTGGAGCCTCTGTCGTACATAGACTGAGTGATAAGCGTATAAACGTCAAAAAACTTTTCGTTATTGATGCAGGAGATATACGGAAGGTCGTATTTATCCTTGGAGCTCATACTGATATCACATCCGAACATAAGCGGAAGAACAGCGCTTTGGTCTATTGCGGCACCGAATCTGTCATCATGAGTAACAGCCTCTCTGCCGTCAACGTTGGATGCCGCCATCTGAGACAACTCAAGCATTTTATTGATCGTCCAAACTCCGTCGTCTACAAGCTTATAGGGGTCGGGCATACCGTCTGTATTTTTAACGATCTCCATATTGATTCCCACCATAGAATGAGCATCGTAATACGAAAGCTGAAGATCGCCGAAGAGCAGAAAGCTCTTTTCATCAACAGAAAGGGCCTCTGTTGCCTTCTTATTCCACCAAGGCTTTTCCATATCAACCTCAATGAGATAATCATCGGTTACAAGATATCCGCTTGCAGCCATAGAGCCCATAAGAGCCGCCGAATTCCAGATTGCTCCGTAAACGTCCTCGTCAGCCAGAACGGAACGACACGCCATTTCGTAGACGTTTTCGGGCGTTTCTCTTATTTCCTCAATAACAACGTTGAGTCTTGTTTCAACGTTATGATTCCTATAATAAACAGCATCATCGAGAACCGCCCCCGTTATAGTCTCTGCATCCACTGCAGATGAAGGAAGTCCGTTTCTGCCATTGAGAACACAGAAAACGTAGCCGTCGTATTCTCCCTTCGGAACGTCGGCAAAGATTTCTCCCTCCTCGGGACGAAAATCAGCCGCAGAGTCGTATATATAGTCCTCTTTTCCTTTCTTGCATCCGAAAAGCGAAAGAAGCATTGCTATGACCAGAAAAAGAGCACATATTTTCACAATATTTTTCTTCATGGCATCAGATATCCGCCTGCTCGATATACTGAGCGGCATATTTTGCAATAAATTCTTTTCTTGCGGGAAGATTATCGCCAAGAAGCGTGTCAAAAATGATCGCAGTCTGAGCAGCATCCGCAGGAGAAACTCTGATAAGGCGACGGGTTGCGGGATTCATAGTTGTCTGCCACATCATATCAGGCTCGTTTTCACCAAGACCCTTGGAGCGCTGGATAGTATATTTCGCGCCGCCAAGCTTTTCTATGATCTCAGCCTTTTCAGCCTCGTTATATGCAAAATATATCTTATCCTTGCAATTTATCTCGTAAAGAGGAGATTCCGCAATATAAACCTTTCCCTCCTTAATAAGAGTGGGAAGGAGACGATAGAACATTGTGAGCAGCAGGGTTCTGATCTGGAATCCGTCCTCGTCGGCATCGGTGCAGATAATTATCTTAGACCAACGGAGATTTTTGATGTCAAAGGGCATCATATCGTCCTTTGCCTTTGTTTTGATCTCAACTCCGCATCCGATAACTCGCAGCAGATCGACGATGATATCGCTCTTGAATATCTTATCATAAGTGCTCTTAAGGCAGTTAAGCGTTTTACCTCTTACGGGAATGATTGCCTGAAATTCGGCATCTCGTCCCAATTTACAGCTTGTCATAGCAGAGTCGCCCTCTACGATATAGACCTCGCGCTTTTCGGGATCCTTGGAGCGACATGAAACAAACTTTTCAACTCTGCTTGAAACGTCCGTCTGAGAAGCAAGCTTCTTTTTCAGGTCGAGCTTTGTTGTTTCAGCCTTTTCGCGCGCTCTCTTATTGATAAGCACCTGATTTATAAACTTATCTGTTTCCGTGGGGTTCTCGGCAAAATAAAATTCAAGCTGCTCCTTCATAAAGGCAGAAAGTGCCTCTGCAATAAAGGAGTTTGTGATCGCCTTTTTGGTCTGGTTTGCATAAGAGGTCTGTGTTGAGAGAGAGTTTGTTACAAGAACAAGGCAATCCTCAATATCCGCAAAGGTAACCTTTGATTCATTTTTATTATATTTTCCAAGCTGCTTTATCTTTTTGTCAACAGCATAGGTAAATGCAGTTTTAACAGCTCGCTCGGGTGATCCTCCATGCTCAAGGAAGCTGGAGTTGTGGTAATATTCAAGCACGTTGACTGTGTTTGAAACGCAGAAGGCAATTTCAGCAACAAGTCGATATTCATCCTTGTCGTCGCGGTCGCGTCCTCTTGTTTCAGGCATTTTCCAAAGTACAGGCTGCGTCATCGCGGTTTCACCTGCAAGACGGGCTACGTAGTCGGAAATACCCTTGGGATAAACGAATTCCTTCGTTTCAAAGGATCCGTCCTCCTTTTCCCAATTGAAAATAAATTTAAGCCCCGCATTAACAACTGCCTGCTTTTCAAGCACCTCTTCATAATGGGCACGGGGAATAGCTATATCTGTGAAAACCTCAAGATCGGGACGCCAGTAGGTAACAGTACCTGTCTTGCGCTCCTTTTTCTCAAGCTCCCTTATCTGCATCTCCCCAACAGGATTACCCTTCTTGAAGGACATATGGCGCTCGTTTTTGCCATCATAGGAATAAACCTCGAAAAATTCGGAGGAATACTGAGTTGCGCAGGCACCGAGACCGTTGAGACCCAGAGAAAACTCATAAGCGGAATCGCCTGAGTTATTATTGTATTTACCGCCGGCATAAAGCTCGCAATAAACCAATTCCCAGTTATAGCAATCGTATTTCTCGTTATAATCAAGGGGAACGCCTCGTCCCATATCCTCAACCTTGATGGAGCGATCGGCATAGGCTGTTACAGTAATAACGTTACCGTATCCCTCTCGAGCCTCGTCGGCAGAGTTTGAAAGGATCTCGAAAAACGCATGGCAGCATCCCTCAAGTCCGTCGCTTCCGAAAATAACGGCAGGACGAAGACGGACTCTGTCGGCGCCCTCTAATTTTTCTATTGATTGATCGTTATATTTTGACTTCTTTTCAGCCATCTATGTTTTTACCTTTCGATAAACTGATTTATTATCTGTTATTACCAGTCGAACTTTGTAACCTGACCATCGGGAGTTACGATAAGATAGCCGCAAGTGGAATATCTGTCGTCCTCGCTGAGATACCAGGAAACTCTGATCTTATAATTGCCCTCAGCTGTTGTTTCAACGTACTGATAGGAATATTCATAGCCTGTGTCGGGGTCCTTTTCGCCAAGATAATCCTTTGCGATAAGAACAGCTGTATTCTCGTTTATTTCAAGAATAGGTGCCGTTGTTTCCTCGGGCTGAGCCTCGGTTGTTTCCTCGGTCTCTGTTGTTTCCGGAGCATCGGTTGTCTCTTCTGCCTCAGTCGTCTCGGGAGCATCGGTTGTCTCTTCTGTCTCCGTTGTCTCTTCTGTCTCCGTTGTCTTCTCTGTCTCCGTTGCCTCAGGCTCTGTGGTAGCTTCATCGGAAACGGTTGTCTCAGGTGTATCAGTAGTTTCGGGAGCTATTGTTGTTACAGGAGTGGCTGTTGTTTCAGGAACGACAGTAGTTGCATCCACTTCTGTATCCGTTGTGTCTATCGCCGCATCAGCCACAGTTGTGTCGCCGCTTCCGCCAAGACTGTCAGCATCATTCTTCCAGCCCTTCAGGGCAAGAACGGACAGCACTGCAACAAGCACCACAATTATCAGAATATATTTTTTCATAAATTTATCTCCTTTCGGATATATCTTGCCTATATTATTTCGCTCCGGAGCGAAGGATCTTAAGATAGCCCGCTTCCGTGAGAGTTTCCATATTATAAAGCAATAAAACCTTATCTATTTCGTTTTCCTCAGCAAACTTTATCATAGACTTGGAATAATATCTCAGGTCTACGAGAACAAGGTCGTAATGTCTGGCAAGGAACGGAACAAGAGAATGAGAGAATGAATCCTTCACAACAAGAAGAGTTTCTCTCTCCTCGCTTGTATCCTTCGTTATTTTCGTAAGTCCGAAGTTTCCTCCGATAAAGGCTGCATATTTATCCTTTTCGGATAAGAACTTTTCAACGTAAAAGCCCTTTGTTTCGGCAAATCTCATTTTATCCTCTGTTACGTATGTAAAGCCGTCAACGTCCTTGAAAGCGCCGCCTTTGTCAAAGATCTTCATTGTATAATCCATATCGCCGTCAAAGCGATAGAACTCCATTTTGTCGCCATCTGCCCACTTAACGCCTGCAGCAGACCAGGTGGTTCCATAAAAGTCCTCAGTTACAGTTTCTATATTGAATTCGCTCTCTGCAACAGGCTCCTCTCCAAGAGCGCGGATTATCTCACAATATGCAACGTATGCACCGTGAGTTGTCCAATGGTGATCGGAATTATAGTAAAGATCGTCTCTCTCCTCTGCAAGCGCACGAAGCGTGTTGCGGAGATTGAGATATTCAAGGCCGTTCTCCTCTGCAAGCTCGTCAAGCCTGTCCCAGATTCTGTCGGAATAATATGAGCCGTAAGTAAGAGGGAGCTTATTATCGTAAACGTCCATCTTTCTGCCTGCAAGCGCTGCAATAACCTTAATGCCCTTTTTCTCAGCAGCATTTTGGAAAACTCCCGCCGCGCCGATATTGGTTTCAAGATGAACCTCGCTTGGATAATCGTTTCTTGCCGTGAGAAAATCTCCGTTAATAAACGTGTCGTTATTGGTCTTTTTCAGCTGAAGACTCTCAGCCGCCGCCTTCACGCCAACAAAGAAATTGCGGAAGGGGAACTGATCCGCCATATAATCACCGAACGCTTCACCAAATTCACCTGAGAAAAATGATTCGCGGGTGAACTCAGGAAATGTTGCAAGAGTTCTGTTTTCCTCAGCAGAAAATTCCTTATCGGGCATAACAAAGAGAAGTATTGCAAAAACGAATATAAATGCCATTGATAAAACAGTGCAAAGCCAGTTTGCAATTTTACTTTCGTTTTTAAGAGAAAGCTCTAATTCAAGAAGGCGCTCTGCCTCGCTGTCGGCATCGATTCGCTGTTTCTTTGCGGGAGCCGCATCAATTATTTTCTTTTCTTCCATTTTAGATGCACCTCCTTAGAATCTGAAATAGAGGAAGGGGTTATAGGACGAATCAACGAGATACGCCGTGCAAACCACCAGCGCCAGCACTGCCACCACCGCAAGAATACAGCGGCACAGCTGATTTTTAGCATAGATCTTATAATATATCTTTCTGGGAAGGGGCGTTGATGCAATACAAAGAATTGCAATAAAGGCGACGTTGCGAAGGATATCGAAGGTTACGCCGGGCTCGGTAAAGCTTGAGCCACAGCCGAACATATATCCGAGATACGTTACGCCTGCCTTCATATCCTCAAATACGAAGAGCCACCAGCCAAAGAGCACTACTATAAGGCTGTAAATATGGCTTACTGCACGAGGAAGCTTTTCAAGCCACTTAAGAAGAAACGCCTTTTCGATGAGAAGGAAGCAGCAATAGTAAAGACCCCAAAGAACGTAGTTCCAGGAGGCACCGTGCCAGAAGCCTGTTACAAGCCAGACAACGATGATGTTTCTGTACATCTTCCACTTAGCGCATCTGTTTCCGCCAAGAGGAATATAAACGTATTCTCTGAACCAGGTTCCCATAGAGATATGCCATCTTCTCCAGAACTCTGTGATGCTTCTTGAAACGTAGGGATAATAGAAGTTTTCCTTAAACTGAAAGCCCATCATCTTACCGAGACCAATCGCCATATCGGAATATCCCGAAAAATCGAAATAAATCTGGAAGGCATAGAAGATAAGGCCGAACCACGCTCCAAGAACCGTTGCATTGGTTGCAGAAAGATTTCTGAAATGATCCCAAAGCTCACCTGCCGCGTTGGCAAGGAGGATCTTGTTAGCAAAACCGCAAGCAAAGGTGCGAATACCTGAAGCGAAAAGCTCAATATTGTGAGGGCGGCTTCTCAGCTGATCGTCAACGTCCTGATAACGAACGATGGGACCAGCAATAAGCTGGGGGAAAAGAGTTACGTAAGCGCCAAAGGACGTGATATTGCGCTGAACCTTTGCATCACCTCTGTAAATGTCAATGGTGTATGACATTGTCTGGAAGGTGTAGAAGGAAATACCGATGGGTAATTCAACGTCTGCAAAGGTGGGGATAGCCTGCAGAAAATCAAAGGGGAGAAGCTGCAGGTTTGTGATGATAAATGTGTAATACTTGAAAAATCCGAGAACTGCAAGATTAAGAATTGCACTTACTATAACTGCAGCTTTGGCTTTTTTCTTGTTGGTTTCCCGATATTTTCCAGCGAAATATCCGCATATATAGTCTACTACAATGGAGTAAATCATTATCACAACGTATACAGGCTCGCCCCAGCCATAGAAAACAAGGCTGACTATAAGAAGCACGAAATTGCGCATCTTAAGGGGAACTGCAAAATAGATGAAAATACTTACTGCAAAATAGAGAAACAAAAACTCAAGTGATGAAAAGACCATACTTCCTCCATTTTATAAATAGTTAGAATAATTATATCACATCTTTGTTAATAAATAAAGTAGAAAAATATTTTTAGTTGATTTTTAGACGGCTATTGTTAAAAGGGATAAATTGGTGTATAATCTCTTCAGCTTATAAATTTATGAGGAAATCAAAATGAACATTTCAGTTGAAACAAGAGAGCTTTGTCTGAAGGCAGAAGAGGCTCTCCGCGAACAGTTTGACCATATAGAAAACGTTTCCCGCATCTGCACAGAGCGCGTTATGGACATTTTCCGCGAGGAACGAGTTAACGAATCCATGTTTGCCGCAACAACGGGCTATGGCTACGGCGACCGCGGCAGAGACGCTATTGACACTATCGCCGCAAGAATTTTCGGCGCTGAAGCAGGCTTTATGCGTCCCTCCATTCTCAGCGGAACTCACGCTATCTCCATCGGCCTTTACGGACTTCTCCGCCCCGGCGATATTATGCTCTCCGTTACAAGCGCACCCTACGACACTCTGCGCGGTGTTATCGGAATAGGCGACTCCCACGGTCAGGGCAGCCTTGACGAATTCGGCGTTGAATACAAGCAGATAGAATTTAACGAGGAGGGATATATCGACCTTCCCGCAGTCAGCGCAGCAATCGATCAGTACGGCGATCGCCTTAAGGTAGTATTCATGCAGCGCTCCAAGGGCTATCTTGACCGCAGAACTCTTACTGTTGCGGAAATTGCCGAGGTTGCAAAGCTTGTTCACAGCAAGTGCGGTGCATACGTTGTTCTTGACAACTGCTACGGCGAGTTCACCGAGATCAGCGAGCCTGCCGCTCACGGAGTTGACCTTATGATCGGCTCTCTCATTAAGAATCCCGGCGGCGGTATGGCAGACACAGGCGGATATCTTGTCGGCTCAGCCAAGGCCGTTGAGCTTGCCAGCTACAGACTTTCCTGCCCCGGCGTTGGCCTTGAGGTTGGTGCTTCCCTCGGTCAGAACAGAAATCTCCTTCGCGGACTTTTCTTTGCTCCCCATATTACAGCGCAGGCACTTAAAACAGCTCATCTTGCAGCTTATATCTTTGATCATCTGGGCTTTGAGGTTTCTCCCGGACCCTTTGAAAAGAGAAGCGATATTATCCAGACAGTTAAGTTGGGCAGCCCTGAGGGACTTGTTGAATTCTGCCGCGGAATCCAGTCTGCATCCCCCGTTGATGCTTACGTTTCTCCCGAGGCTTGGGATATGCCCGGATATGACGATCCCGTTGTTATGGCGGCTGGTGCATTCATCGGCGGCTCCTCAATCGAGCTCTCCGCTGACGGCCCCATTCGTCCTCCTTATATTGCATTTATGCAGGGCGGACTTACATATGAAAGCGCGCGCCTCGGTATTATGGCAGCCGCTGACAGATTAAAGAAATGATTTAGATTACAAGGGGGAGGTACTTTTTATAAAGTCCCTCCCCCTTCGTGAACCCCCACCGAAAACGCGAAGGGGGATATAGCTATTACGATCAGATGTTTATGCACTCATAAAACAAAAAGCTTCTCGTAAGAGAAGCTTTTATTTTTTAGTTGATCTTTTCATTCCCGACCAAAGGCAGATGATTATCTGACCGGGTATACCCACAACAAATACCAGCCAATGGTTATAGCTGAGGGCGGAAAGGTATACAGCCGCAAGCAGCGACCACATAAGGCAGGATATAACGAAATAATTCATTCTGCGTTTTCCCCAGATGCTGTTGAAAACCAGCACCACGATAAAGGAAATGGGCACGGGCCAGATAAAAGCAAGCCAGGCGTTTCTGAAGACTCCGTACATTCCCAGGGAAACAAACACCAAGGTACCGATAAGCCACACCAGCATAACGGAAAGCAGAGTTACCACAACGTGTATTCTTGTTTTTCTGGGGGAAGCGATATTTGCCGTGCAATTTTCGCTGAGAAGACTATCAACCGTAACTCCGAAAAGGTCGGCGATCTCTTTCAGCACTATAACGTCGGGAATAGATGCGCCCGACTCCCATTTTGAAACGGCTTTATCCGAATAGTTCAGCTTCTCGGCAAGAGCAAGCTGGGTCAGTCCCTTAGCTTTTCTGAGCTCGGATATGTTTTTTGCAATTATATTTTTAAGCTCCACTGCCGCGCCGCCTCCATTCAAAATGATTTTTTATAAGTATACCACAGCGCCCATTCTCTGTCAAGAAAGGGCCGAAAACCCTTATGCCATAAGGCTCTCTACCGACGGTAGAGTCCGTATTTTTATATGTAGAGCCAAGGCATATCACAGTAGGATGACATTTGCGCTCATCTGTGTTATGGTTTAGTATAAGGGCGCAGCTCTGCGCCAAACAAGCAAAGGAACAAAATACATCTATGACAAAAATGAGCAAAGAAAGATTAAGAAAGAGACGCCGCCGCGCATTGGCAAAGCTGGTGAGAATATTGACTGTTGCACCCATAATCGCCCTTATAGCCTTCACCATCATGCTTTCCCTTGGCGGAGTTTTCAATAGCATATCAGAATATCTGCACACTCTGATTTTTATAACAGCACTTCCCCTATGCGCCTACCCTCTTCAAAAGATCATCCCTCCATTTAAGCACAAGGGCAGAAAGGGACAACGCACTCTGGCAATGATAATGTCCATTATAGGATATCTCCTTGGAGTTGTATATTCCCTCTCCGCGGACACGTCCCCCGTTCTCAGAACTGTTTTTATAACCTATGCTCTCTCCGGAGTTGCACTTTTTATAATTAACAAGCTCCTTCATTTCAAGGCAAGCGGCCACGCCTGCGGAGTTGCAGGACCCGTTGGCGTTATCATCTATTTTATGGGATGGAGCCTTGCTGGAGCCCTAACCCTTTTCTGCGGTATTGCCATCCTTGCCGCATCCCTTTGGGCAACCCTGAAAACTCATGCTCACTCTGCTATGCAATTTATTGTCGGCGCAATCATACCAATTATATTTTTCTACACACTAACACTTTTCTAACAAGCTGATATCCGACCGACTTAAAGCGCAGCGTGAAAAAAAGCCACTCGTTTGAGTGGCTTTTGTCGTTTCTATGTAAGAAATTAATAGCGAAGTGTGTCTACTACTACTGTGTTTTCCTTGTTGTAGGAACGGAAGATCTTGAGCGCCTTGTTTGTGCACTGGAAGAGGATCATAGCATCGTTGCCGTCCTTATCTGTGAACACTGCAAAGTAAACGTCCTCTGTCTGCTTAACGGACTTACGGAAGTCGTACTTCTTTGTAACGTTAGCGTAGTCGTTGTACTTTTCGGAGGAATAAGGAGCAATAACCTTGCAATCCTTGATCTTGATCTTGAGGTTTTCCTTCTTGATTCTGCCGCCTGCAATGATTGTTGTAAAAGTCCAGTCGCCGGATTCTGTTACGTATTCATATTCGTGGTTTGTGAGGGGCCATGTGAAGTATACAAGAATGATAACGCCGAGGAAGAATACAACACCGAGGTACATACCAACGCCGCCGCTGCCGAGAGCAACAAATGCGCCGATAATAACAGCTACATAAGCAAGAATGAGGAGAAGCTTAGTTGTCATAACGGGGCCTTCGCTCTTTTTCTTAACTGTGAACTCTGTGTAGTTAGTTGAATGAGTGGAACGGTCTATTTCCTGACCATCGTGAAAACGTGCCATAATTACAATATCTCCTTTGTAAATTTTTTCATCGCTGATAAGTATATCATAATATGTTTATCTTTTCAAGTCAATATTGAAATTTTACCCTTATATATGAAATATTTAGGCGCGAGAACGGCTAATCGGTTGACAAAAACACGGCACAAGGGTATACTATTATATATTATTATGGCATTTAAGGCGGAGAACGTTATGTACCGTATTGTTAGAAAAAAGATACTCAATCCCTCTGTTGTTATGATGGATATTGAAGCACCCTACGTTGCAAAAAAGGCTCAGGCAGGACAGTTTATCATCCTCCGTGCCGACAACGATGGCGAGCGAATCCCTCTCACAGTTGCAGGCTTTGACCGCGAAGAGGGTACTGTTAAAATAATATTCCAGACTGTTGGCGCCTCAACCATCAAGCTTGGTGCGCTCAACGAAGGCGATTCTATTCCCGACTTTGCGGGTCCTCTCGGCCGCGCAACCGAAACCGAAGGTCTTAAAAAGGTTGCAGTTGTGGGCGGCGGCGTTGGTTGCGCTATTGCGCTTCCCGTTGCAGAAAAGCTTCACAGCGAGGGCTGCGAGGTCCATTCAATTATAGGCTTTAGAAACCGCGACCTTCTTATTCTTGAAGACGAATTCAAGGCTTGCTCCGACAAGCTCATTATCGTTACAGACGATGGAAGCTATGGCGAAAAGGGCGTTGTAACCTCTCCTCTCAAGGCGCTTATTGACAGCGGCGAGAAATACGACCGTATCATCGCCATCGGTCCCCTTGTTATGATGAAGTTCGTTGTTGAAACAGCGCGCCCCTATAATATTCCCACAGTTGTATCCATGAACCCCATTATGATCGACGGAACGGGAATGTGCGGCGGATGCCGACTGACTGTTAGCGGCAAAACAATGTTTGCTTGTGTTGACGGCCCCGAATTTGACGGATATCTGGTTGATTTCGACGAGGCTATGCAGCGCGGCTCTATGTACCACCAGCACGAAGCAAAAGAAAGAGAAAAGGCTTGCAATCTGTTTAAGCAGAGCTAAGGTGAATGATATGGCAAATATGAGTAACACAAAAAATCCTATGCCCACTCTTGATGCAGCTCTCAGAGCAAAATGCTTTGAAGAGGTTGCAACGGGATACAGCGAGGAAACAGCTATCGACGAGGCGGCAAGATGCCTTAACTGCAAAAAGCCCTTCTGCGTTGAGGGCTGCCCCGTTAAAATACATATCCCCGAATTTATCGCAAAGGTGAGAGAGGGAGATTTCGAAGGCGCTTATCAGATAATCAGCCAGTCCTCCTCCCTTCCTGCAGTTTGCGGAAGAGTTTGCCCTCAGGAATCTCAGTGCGAATCCAAATGCGTAAGAGGAATCAAGGGAGAGCCCGTTGGCATCGGTCGTCTCGAGCGATTTGTTGCCGATTGGCACAACACCTTCTGCACAGAGCCTCCCGTTCGCCCCGAGGCAAACGGACATAAGGTTGCCGTTGTCGGCAGCGGCCCCTCAGGACTTACCTGCGCAGGAGACCTTGCAAAGCTTGGATATAGCGCAACGGTTTTCGAAGCGCTTCACACAGCAGGCGGCGTTCTTGTATACGGAATTCCCGAATTCCGTCTCCCCAAAGCAATCGTTGCACGCGAGGTTGAAACCCTTCGCGCACTGGGCGTTGAAATCAAAACAAATATGATCATCGGCAAAACTCTCACAATCGACGAGCTTTTCGAAGAAGGCTTTGAGGCTGTGTTCGTTGGAAGCGGCGCAGGTCTGCCCCGCTTTATGGGTATCCCCGGCGAAAGCCTTAAGGGCGTTTATTCTGCAAACGAATTCCTCACAAGAAGCAATCTGATGAAGGCTTACCGCGAGGATAGCGCAACTCCTATTATGAAAGCAAAGAACGTTGCAGTTGTCGGCGGCGGCAACGTTGCTATGGACGCTGCAAGAACAGCTCTTCGCCTTGGCGCAGAAAACGTTTATATCGTCTACCGTCGCTCCCTCGACGAGCTTCCCGCAAGACACGAAGAGGTTGAGCACGCTATGGAAGAGGGTATTCAGTTCAAGCTTCTCACCAATCCTACAAAAATTCTCGGCTTTATGGACGAAAACGATAAGAGAAATCCTCAGAACGGATTTGTTTGCGGAATGGAATGTGTTGAAATGGAGCTTGGAGAGCCCGATGCCAGCGGCAGAAGAAGCCCCGTTGTGAAAGAAGGCAGCGAATTCGTGCTTCCCGTTGACTGCGTTATTATGTCTATCGGAACAAGCCCCAATCCTCTTATCAAGGACACAACCGAGGGCCTTGACGTTAACCGCCGCGGCGGAATTATCGTTGAAGAGGAAACAGGACTCACGTCCCGCGACGGCGTTTATGCCGGCGGCGACGTTGTAACCGGAGCTGCAACCGTTATTCTTGCCATGGGCGCCGGAAAAACAGCGGCAAAGGCTATTCACGAAAAACTAAGCAAGTAATTAAATAAAGAAAAAAGGAGCTTTCGCTCCTTTTTTTGTTTATTTAAGAGTTTGAACAAATTTTTCCATTCTCTTTACAGCTTCCTTGAGATGCTCAAGGGAATATGCATAGGAAAGACGGGCATAGCCCTCTCCGCACTGACCGAATGCATTTCCGGGAACGATGGCAACCTGCTGCTCCTCAAGAAGTCGCTCGCAGAACTCCTCGCTTGAAAGCCCGTAATGTCCGACCTGCATAAACACGTAAAACGCGCCCTCAGGCTTGGGGCAAGGCAGACCTATATCATTAAGCGCCTTCACAAGATATTTGCGGCGACGGTCGTATTCCTCTTTCATCATTTCGATATCGGCATCTCCGTTGCGAAGCGCCTCTGTTGCGGCATACTGGCTCACCGTGGGTGCACACATAACGCCGTACTGATGTATCTTGAACATGGCATCCGTAAGCGCCTCGGGCGCAGCGGAATATCCAAGTCGCCAGCCTGTCATGGCATAGGCCTTTGAGAAGCCGTTTACAACGATGGTTCTTTCCTTCATATGAGGAAGCGTTGCAATAGAACAATGCTTTTTGCCGTAGGTCAGCTCGGCATATATCTCGTCCGAGAGAACAACAGCGTTTGTTTCAAGAATAACCTCAGCTAAAGCCTCAAGCTCCTCTTTTTCAAGAATAACACCTGTGGGGTTGCTGGGATAGGGCAGTATAATAAGCTTTGTGCGATCGGTTATTGCCGCTCTGAGCTTTTCAGGCGTGAGCTTGAAATCATCCTCAGGTCCGCACTCGATAACAATGCATTTGCCGCCCGCCATCTGCACAAGGGGCTCATAGCAAACAAATGCAGGAACGGGAACGATAACCTCGTCGCCCTCGTCAACAGTTGCTCTGATGGCAAGGTCGATAGCTTCGCTTGCGCCCACAGTTACAAGAAGCTCGGTTTCAGGCTTATAGGAAAGACCGAAACGGCGCTCCATATATGCGGCAAGCTCTTGTCGCATTTCGGGAGTTCCGCGGTTTGACGTGTAGAAGGTGTGGCCGTCGGCAATACTGTCAATGCCCGCATCGCGAATGTGCCAAGGAGTTGCGAAGTCAGGCTGACCAACGGTCAGGGAAATAACGCCCTTTCTTCCTTCAAGCATATCAAAAAACTTTCTGATGCCTGAAGGCTTTAAGTCCCTCGCTTTACGAGAAAGAGCCTTGGAATAGTCTATCATCAGTTGCAATTCTCTCTTTCGTCAAGACGCTGACTGCGATGGATTATACCCTTGGACTTATATTTTTTCAGCACAAAATGAGTTGAAGTGGAAACAACGCCGTCGATGGGCGCAAGCTTGCGCGCAACGAAATATGCGATCTCCTTCATTGTGCTTCCTTCAATTGTTACGAGAAGGTCGTATCCTGAGGAGGACATAAGATAGAGGCTCTTAACCTCGGGATAACGATAGATATTTTCGGCAATACGGTCAAAGCCGCGGTCGGGCTGGGGATTGACCTTCAGCTCGATAAACGCAGAAACGTGCTCGCCCTCCGTTTTATCATAGTCGATAATTGCCTGGCAGCCGAGAAGAACGCCGTCCTCCTTATAGCCGCTTATTTTTTCTTCTATTTCTTCCTCTGTCATATCAAGCATAGCCGCCATATCCTTTGTGGAATAGAGGCAATTTTTTGAAAGCAGATCAAGTATGGGTTCCATAATTTTCTCCTGTATATACAAATTCAGTTTTCCGACAGTCTTATTATTTCTGACTGTCTATATAAGCCTGAAGAATAAGCGTTGCAGACAATTCGTCAACGTTATCCTTGCGCTTCTTGCCGCGAACGTTTAATTCGGACAAAATATTGTGAGCATTGACCGTTGTAAGTCTTTCATCATAAAGAACAACGGGAATGTTCGCCATTTCCTCAAGCATGGCCGCAAATGCTCTGCATTTTTCACTTCTGGGTCCCTCTGTTCCGTTCATATTAAGAGGGTTTCCTACAACGATAAGCTCTGCCTTTTTGGAAACAGCCGCATCCGCCACAGCCTGAGCTGTTTTCTTCATACCCTCAGCACGAACACAGCCTGCGCCAAAGGCAAAGGTTCCTGCATTGGTTGCAAGGCCTGTTCTTGCATCACCGTAGTCAACACCAAGTAAGATCTTTGTCATTTATTTAATTATCCTTCGCTTTTCATAAATTTGGAAAATTCCTTAACCTCTGCAAGAGTGGGAATGGACGAATAAGCGCCCTCTCTTGTAACTGAAAGCGCCGCCGCAAGATTTGCAAAGCGTGTTGCCTCAAGAATATCGCCCTTTTTCAGATATGCATAGGTAAGCGCCGCTGTGAAGATATCGCCTGCGGCAGTTGAGTCAACAGAATTAACTCGGTAGCCCTGAACGATATGATAATATTTGCCGTCGTAAACAAATGCGCCGCGGCGTCCAAGCTTTAACACAACGTATTTTATCTCAACCATGGAGGAGAGACGAATACAAGCCTTAAGGCAGTTTTCAATAGAATCGGGATAGATGCCCGTCAGCGCCTCGCACTCCGTTTCGTTTGGCGAAAGAATCTCAACTCTTCTGAGCTTTTCAAGCTGGACCGCATCTGAAACGGGGCCTGCATCCACGAATAGCGGAATATTCTGCTTATATGCATAGTCCGCCGCAATTTCAACCGCCTCAAAGGGAATTTCAAACTGCATATATACCGCATCGGGATAGGTTGTAAAGGCTTCCTCAATCTCGTTTTCGGAAATGCAGTTGTTTGCACCGGGATAAACAACGATCCTGTTCATTCCGTCCTCTTCAACTATGATGGAGGCAAGACCTGTTGCCGCCTCGTTATCCTCTATAATAAAACGAGTGTCTAT